>NZ_DAINNK010000053.1:0-27347 GCF_036735925.1 Povalibacter sp. | reverse complement strand
GGCGAAGACCAGGCCGCCGCTCTCGAAGAACACTTCCGAGCCCTCGCCGAAATTCACGATGAAGGCATCGCTTGTGGTGCTCATGCCGTCCTGCGTCAGCTTGAAGGCGAAGCTCGGCTGGAAGAGCTGGACGTCGATCTGACGCCGTCGCTGCCGAATCCGCAGAACTTTCCGCGCCCCATCATCGAGAACTGGGTGATTTCGGGCCCAGGCTACATGAGCATCGACGTGGTATCGCCGCCGCGCGGTCCCAATCCGGGGAACGTGCCGCGGGCTTTCGTGGCCTACAAGCACATGCTCGAGATCTGGCTGGAAGTGCTGCGCGACGAGTACGAGCGCGAGGTCGCCCGCTCGCCGGTCGAGCGCGGCGTGCTGCTCGGCGAGACGCGGACGCTCGACACCTGCTTCGCGTTCACGAATTCCGCATTGACGGTGTCCGGCAGCACCGTGGCCGTTTCGCCGCTGGCGCACCTGCCGGTCGATCCCGGCCTGTTCGACATCGGCGGCGTCGCTGCCGATGCCAGCGCGGTCAATCTCTCGACACGCGAGCGCGCCTTCGAAACCGCGACACGCTGGAACCTGCTGGAAAACCGGCTCGCGACGCTGTTCGCCAACCGGCGCGGCTTTCCGCAGAAAGGCCTGTCGCTGGGCAGCGAACCGATCCTCGGACTGCTGCTCGACCGCTGGACGCGACTGCGTACTGGCGATCCGCAGAACCTGCCATTCGATGAAGCGGCAAAGACACTCGGCCTCAGCGCCGCACAGAAAAAGACACTCAAAGGTGCAGGCGCCACCGACCTGCGATCCATCGCCCAACTGGTGAAAGCGGCCCCGCAGCTCGAAAGCTACAACGGGCGGCTCCAGGAGCTGCGCACGACCTACCAGCGCAACAAGATCCAGACGCCGCTGCCGGATGCGTTGCCGATCGTGCTGCCGGTGCGCGATGCCGATGCGCTGCGCAAGACCATCGCGACGGCGCTGAACAAGCTGAACCCCGACAGCACGTCGAAGCCGTGACGCGCCGCCGGTGCACGCGCCTGAAACTCGGCCCGGTCGTGGGCCACACGACCGAGTCGTCCAGCACGATCTGGATCCAGGCGTTCGATGATCCGGGCGAATACCAGTTGCGCGTGCAGGGCGCGGGCACGTTCGACTTCGTCAGCACCGAAGGCGACGTACTCGAGTTCTGCACCGGCATCGCGATCGCCACCGGACTGCGCCCGGACTGGCGTCACTCGTACAGCATCCTGCGCCGCGGACGGCGCGTGGCCGCAGCGAGCGGCACCTTCCGCACCATGCCGCTGCCCGGCTCGATGGCGCCGATCCTGTTCTGTCCCATCTCCTGCAACTCCGATGTCGAACTGGGTTCCTGGGAGGCGCTCAAACGCTTCGTCGACAGCGCCAGGCCGCACTTCCTCCTGATGATGGGCGATCAGGTCTACCATGACGACGATCCGCCGGACGTGTTCGATCAGCATCGCGAATCGCCCGCCCGCGTCCGTCGTGCGGCGCTCGCGGAAAAGTATCTGCGCAACTGGTCGCGCCCGCCGGTGCAGCATGTGCTGTCGCACCTGCCCACCTACATGATGTGGGACGACCATGACATCCGCGACGGCTGGGGATCGCTCGCCGCCAACAGCCCGACCATGGTGCAGCGCTATCCGCGCGGACAGCGCATCTTCGATATCTGCGACGACTATTTTCGCGATGCGCGCGATGTGTACTGGCATTTCCAGGGCTGCCACAACGCACCGCTGCCGCCGGGATTCGCGGCGTGGCCCTTCGCATCGCGCACGGCGCTGCCCTGCGCCTTCGTCTGCGGGCGGGTGCTGGTGCTGATGCTCGACAGCCGCGGCGAGCGCGATGTGTTTCGGCCGGTGCTGCCGATCCTCGGCCAGGCCCAGTGGAATTTCGTCGAGCAGTTGCTGGCGGACATTCCGGACCCGATCGACGCACTGGTGGTGATGACGCCGACGCCGGTCGCCTCCATGGATCCGCATGGCGCCAGTCAGAAACTGGTCGGCCGTCGCACCGACGACATCGAAGCCTTCAGGAAGGGCGACCTGGAACAGGCGGTGTCGCCCAAGGGCAGTTCGAAATTCGGCCAGTTCGCACTCGCCGCCGTGGGCTCGCACCTGACCAGCCTGTTCGGCAGCCCCGTCAATCTCGGCAACTTCAACGTGAACTCCATCGACGAGGCCCGCGACCAGTGGTCGCACAGCTACGCTCGTCCGGAGCAGGAACGGTTGCTGCGCAAATGCGCCCAGGCGCGACTGACCAACAAATCCGCCGGCGCGCGTGAACTGCTGTTCGTGTCCGGCGATATCCACGTCGGCGGCATCTTCGACATCACGATCAGGAAGCCCGACTGCAAAGCGGTGTCGCTCACCTCGTCGGGCATCAGCGTGGTCGAGAACCTGAATCCCAAACCCACCATCGGTTCGATACTCGACGACAGCTTCGACGTCGCGGCAGGCATTCACTCGAAACTGCGCGAGGTCGTGACCGAAGTGAACTTCGGCGTGGTGCAGATCGTGCCGACCGGCACGGGCGCGAAAACACTGGCCGTGATCGCCCACGCCGGTAATTCCTGGGCGGTGGGCGCGGACATCGCGGACCTGCTGTGAGGCTTACTCGGTAACGAGCACCCGCCGCGCTTCGCCCCACTGCGACATGAATTCGCCCTGCTCCAGCAGGTGCAGTGCGAGTTCGTCGTCTGCGAGCGAACGCTGCGTGGCCAGGTTCGCCAGGTAGCGCAGTTCGTCGGCTTCGTGTGCGCTTGCCAGCAGGCGCGGCAGCCCGATGGATGGCGGAACCTTGATGCTCCACACCAGACGCGCCAGATACAGATTGATCTCGGCCACGAGCGAGACGAGATCGAGCATTTCCTCATAGCCGGCGAGTCCGCCGGCAGTCTCCCGGCCCCGCATCTGCAGCGCCGGCCAGTCGAAATCTTCGAGACTCGCGACCATGAGTTGCACGGCGGCTTCGAGGCTCATCATTCCCTGATAAGTCACGACGCGACCGTCGCCCGCGCCGAACGCAACGACGGTGTACGGCGAAGCCGGCAGATCGATGTTGGAGCCGGGCATGTCCCGCATCTAGCGATCGCTGCCCGGATCGTCGCCGGCCGCGACCGATCCGCCCAGACCGATGCCCATCCCCACTCCGATTCCCGCGCCGCCGCCACCACCGGCGCCACCTCCCTTGCCGCCGCGCTGCCCACCGCCGTCTCCGCCTTCACCCTTGCCTTTGCCGCCGCCCGCCGGACGAGCCGGCCCCTGCGCAGGAATCGCGAGTTGCACGGGCACCGGATCGAGATCGAGCACCTGGCGGATGAAATTCCGCAGCGACACCACCAGCTCGGCGGTATGCACGGGACGGCGCGCGACCAGATCGGCGGCGGCTTGCGCGGCCAGCCGCACCTGTTCTTCGGTGCCCAGCAGAATGACGTCGGACAGCGCGGCTTCGACGGCATCGCGAATCCGGCGCGAGCGATCGCTGCTGGCCCAGCTCTCCTCTGCAGCCGGCGCCGCCTCCGCTTCGCGCCGCAGATCGCGCAGATGCGTCGGATCGACGGCGAGATTGCCGGTGAACGATCCGCCCAGCGTCTTGTACGCCGCGATCAGCGTCCGCAGGCGTTCGTTGATCTGCCGGTTCTCGCGCTCGCGCCGCTGCTGCACCATCTGCATCACGATCAGGCGGATGCCGACCATGATCAGCGTGATGACGGCGAGGCCGAGCAGCGTCGAGAGCAATGCCTGCCAGGAACTAAAATCGAGATTGCGCATGGACGGCGGCGGCTCCGGCGACGGGGATGTCGTGCAGCTTCCACGACGGCCGCGCGGAATGCCATAGGCATCGATCTGACGGTATGCCAATCAACTCAACGTGCGGAGTTCGCGCATGACGCGCACCGATTTCACGCCATGCCGTCGATCATTTTGAGTGGCTCTTGACGCAAGCATCGCTCGGATTGTCTTTGCATTCCCGAAGGCCGGACCAAACGCCCTCCGGTCCGATGATCGTTTCCGAACCGCCAGCGTTGGGCGCACAGATCATCTTGCGCCTTGAAATGGAGTAGGTGCACTTCGCAAGGCCGACCGGGTCAATTCTGCGGCCGAACAACCTGCCGCTTCTACGACACCTCGCCGGAAGTCACGCGGCTCTTCATGCGCGAACAGGCGACGAACACTCACTCGATGCCCTCAGGCGCAAGCTCAGCCCACATTGATTCCACCTGCTTCAGGCCACAACGTGGCCTGCCATGCACCGCGAGGCGATCCTGCCTTCCGCATTCTGGCGGAGCTACGCGCGCCGCCTGCACTGACTTGGATAGCAGCGCATAAAGAGCACCCAAGGCATCTAGGTTCGCAGTGCGCATCCATTCGCGAATTTTATTCTGCGATATCTCAGTTCCCTTCGCTTCTTCGGATCGCTCTAGCTCAGCAATGATTTCCTCAAGCATCACTGTCCTCCATTACGCGTATCCGCTCGCCTCATGACGTTGTACGATAGGGTGCAGACTTAGGATTCCCACATGTCGGAATTGAATCAAGAGCCATACGTCCAAAAGGTGAAGTTGCGGCGAGAACGGGTTACGTCATCAGAAGAGTATCCCTTCTCACTTCCAACAGTGCGCCACCTCCACACTCTGGCTCTCCACCCTTCAGTGACATTTCTCGTCGGCGAGAATAGTAGCGGTAAGTCTACGTTGCTCGAGGCCATCGCAGTCGCATGGGGCTTTAATCCAGAAGGTGGCACAAAAAACTTCAGATTCCAGACACGCGAATCGCACTCTGTGCTTCACAAGTACATCACGCTCGTAAAAGGAATAACTCGACCTAAGGACGGCTTTTTTTTGCGGGCCGAGAGTCTGTTCAACGTCGCAACGGAGATTGAACGGCTTGATTCAGAGCCTGCCTCGGCTCCCCCCATCATAGATTCGTATGGTGGGCGGTCCCTGCATGAGCAATCACACGGCGAGTCATTCTTTTCATTGATGGTGAATCGTTTCAGCGGAAACGGCTTCTACATACTCGATGAACCTGAGGCCGCGCTCTCACCGTCACGACAACTCGCATTGATCGTGCGGCTTCATGACCTTGTACAGGCACATTCGCAGTTCATCATCGCCACACATTCACCTATTCTCATGACTTATCCCAACGCTTGGATCTACCAAATTGGCACTCAAGGACTCGAACGCGTCGAGTATCAACAAACCGAACACTTCACTGTGGCCAAACGCTTTCTAAGCGACCCACAGCGACAGATTGATCTTCTCCTACGTTAACGATGCGGACACAGTGTTAAGTGCCCGCATCGCCTGTTCGATCCAAATCTAAATCCGGATGTTGCCGCAAGATAGGCACGGTCAACTCCGTATACATTTTTGCTCCTACTTCTCCGATGACCCTCCGGATAGATTTCATCTCCGTAACATCGTCGATGCTGTCGGCCAAGTCTGCTGCCGCATTTAGTGGCGCGTCCAAAGACTTCACTATGCTCAGCAACTGAACTGCGATTGCGCGATCCATACTAGTTCCTCAAAAGTCGAAACACTGTTGCTGCTCCATACACTCACGAATGCAGCGGCGTAACCTTCCTTGGCGATCGGTGCCAACACCCGGCAGTTTCTCAGGATTGTCAACGAAGATGTCGGTACACTTTTTGCGGCAGTCCGCCAAAACTTTATCGCATCTTCCAATCTCTGAGAGTGTAGGAGGGCATACACTCTTGAGGGCTTCCCCCATCTTATTCAGCAGCTCGGCGAGAACTCTAGATAGATCTGGAGTCGCAGGAGTGCCCGGAGGCACGGTCGGCGCCGCCGGAATTGGAATGGCCTGCAATCCTCTTGGATCGGCGAGAACCATCGGCTGGCTATTGGTATATGCGTAGGTATTCATTCCACCATATAGTCCGATCGGGTCACTTTGCACGTACCGCCCCGTGCTTGGATCGTAATCCCTGAAGTAGTTGTAGTGCAGCCCAGTTTCGGCACCGAAGTACTGTCCCGGGAAGCGCAGGCTGTACGTGAATAACGTGCTATCCCCATCGGGATCTTCGTTGGCTAGCGTCGTACCGAACGGATCGGCGTCCCACCGCCACACCATGGCGTTGTCATCCGGCCGCGTGATCTTCCTCGGCGTGTTCAGATGATCGGTGTGAATGTAGAAGTGGTTGATGCCGCTGCTGCTGCCGCCGCTGCCGGCGACCGTCACCACCAGTTGCGGGCGGTTGCCCGTGGCGTCGGCGGAGTTGAAGCTCACGCGGTATAGATGCGCGGCGTTCACGGCGACGCCGAACGTCGCATGGCCCAATGCGCGGCGCTGCTGCACGTAGCTCGTCACATCCCATTCGCGATAGGCCGCATTGATGCCCACGGTGGTCGTCGCAATCGAACTGGTGGCGTAGAAATCGACGCCGGTGAGCGTGGCCGAATTGTTGTAGTTGACGTTGACGCCGCTCCAGCTCGTCGTCAGCGTGCCCGGCCAGACCGAGATCGGCAGTCCCGATCCGCTCGGCGCTTCATGCCGGCCGTACAGGCGCAGCCGCGCCGACGTGATCGTTCCTGCCGGCACGCCGGCCAGACCGAACTGCAGGAACGAGGCCCGCGTCAGACCTTCGCTGTTCGCCAGTCGGGCGAGCAGTTGCGGCGCGTAGGCATAATTGGTCGTCGGCGTTCCGCTTTGAATATATGTATCCGAAGTAGAGGCCAGCGTGACGGTCTGCGGCGCAGCGCCGCTGTTCGGCTTCAGAACGGCCACCGGGATATCGCCGAACCAGACCGTCTCCTGGAGCAGATTGCCTGAGCCGTCGTATTCGCCGATGAGGCGGCCGGCTTCGTCGTAGACGAAGTAGATCGAGTGCCCGCCCGTCGTCTTTCTCACCCGCTGGCCGAGGCCATTGAGCGCGTACGTCGAGGTCACGCCGGCCTTCGTCGCCGACATCATTCTTCCCGCGTCGTTGTACGCGAAGCTTGTGGCGCCGTCGCTCGTGGTGTTGCCCGCGGCGTCGTAGGTGTAGGTCTTGGCAAGTGCGCCGGTAATCGACGCGATCCGGTTGTTGTTGGCCGAAACCGTGTAGGCCGAGGGAGCGCTGCCCGTTTGGCTGAGCCGATTGCCATTGGCATCGTATGTCCACCCCTGACTGAGGCCCGCGCCGGTGGCGCTGGTGAGGCGGTCGAGCAGGTCGTAGCCATAACTCTGTGAGAGGTTGGGATTGCTCGCATCGCCAATGCCGGTGATGCGGAAGGCATCGTCGTAGCTGTACGTTCTCAATCCTGCGCTGTCGGTGAGCGTGAGCTTGCCGTCCTGGTCATAGTCTCTGACCGCCAGCGTGCTGTTGCCCCAGCGCCAGCCGGCGATGGGGCCAAAGGGTTGATACAGGACATTGGAAAGCAGCGGCGTGCTGCCGTTGAGGGTCAGGCTCACCACCTTGCCGTTCGCATAGCCGTACTGAATCGTGTTGCCCGAGGGCAGTGTCAGTGTCTGCAATCGACCCGCGCTGTCGTAGCTGTACCCGAGCGTCCTGGTGATCGCGCCCATCGTCTGCTGGCGCGAGAGCACCCGACCCTGCGGGTCGTAGCTCCAGTGGGTCGAACCTGAGTTGTCCGTGATCTGCGTGAGGCGGCCGTTCTGGTTCGTGCCGCTGTCGTAGCTGTAGCCGATCGTTTGATCGGCGTAGGTCAGGCTCGTGACACGGTTCAGGGCATCGTAGGTATACGTGGCCATCTTGCCGCGCGCCTCCGTGCTCGTCTTGAGATTACCGCCCGTATCGTACGTGTTGATCGTCGTGCCGGTGTCGGGGCTGACTTGCCGGGTGAGATCGCCCAGTGCGTTGTAGCTGTAGCTCGTTACCTTGCCGCGCGGGTCGGTCACCGAGATCAGTTGATCCAATGCATCGTAGCCGTAAGTCGTCAGGCCGCTGTTGGGATCGGTGACTTGTGTCAGCCGGTTGAGTTCGTCGTAGGTCTGGCTCGTGCTGCGTCCCAGCGGGGCCGCCATGCTCGCCTGATTGCCGTTGTTGTCGTAACCGAACGTCGTCGTGACGGAAGCGCCACCGGCCGCGCCGATCTGCTTCCAGAGCTGATTGAGCGTGTTGAAGACCCGGGTGCGGGTCTGCGTCAGGGCACTGGACGGATCGCGCAGTTCCTCGTTCGTGCGGTTGCCCATCGCATCGAGCGTGTAGTGGATCGTGTTGCCTTCGGCATCACTGATGTCGGTCAGGCGATGGGCCGCGTCGTAGGTGTATGAGAGATGACTGCCGTCGGGCAGGGTCGCCTTCTTCAGCAGGCCGGTCGGCCAGTACTCGAAGGTGGTCTGTTCCGAGCCGACCGTGCGGGAGGTCAGGCGCTGGCGCAGGTCGTAGGTCAGCGTCGTCACCACCCCGTTCGGATCGGTGATCGTCAGCGGCTGGCCGTGCGCGTTGTAGGTGGTGTAGGTCGTGATGTGGCCGAGGGCGTTGGTGATCGTGTGCACCTGGCCGCACTGATAACCGGTGGTGCAGGTGTAGTACGTGTAGGTCGTGACATCAGAGACATCACTTCTAGGGCCGTCGGCCGTCAATACTTGGCCGAAGGCGTTGTAGGTGTAGGTCCAGGTGCGCGAGTCACTCGTCGTCGTGTCGAGGACGATCTTCGTCAGGACGTTGCCGTTCGCATCGTGGGTGAACGTCGTGCGCTTGCCGGGTTCGTCAATTTCGATGGGAAGGCGGTAAGTAGAATGCCATTGCGTGGCGATTGTTCGAGCTCTTGGCGTACTGTAAGCCTCAGTGCGCGAGGTTTCCAGATTGCGAGACAAGTCGTATGTCAGTTGTGTTTCGTTGTTGTTGTGGTCCCTCCTCAAGCTAATGTTCGCATTTACATCATATGCGACGGTCTTCGGGCTGTTTCGATCGGTCGAGACCGACGACGCGGATCGCACTCGGTACAGATGATGCAACGCCGTGGGATCGAATCCGTATGTTCGCAGCTTCCCTAGCGGATCGACCACTTCACGATAGAAGGTGCTGGAAGCGATTGTGTACTTGTTGACGCCGCCTGCGAGTTCTGTTGATGCGGCTCGCCCTGACTCATATCCATAGGTCGAGTATCTGGAGGCAAGTTCGTCGGTTATCCCGATCAAAAAGAAGCCATCGTAGTGGTACTGCTTCGACGTGCCATCGCCGAACGTTACAGTGGCAAGCGTCTCATTCGGATTGTAGACGTAGTCGATGTGTTGACCGGCTGGATCGATCAGCCGCTGCAATCGACCCTGATCAAAGATGAACTCCAAGGTGCGCCCAAAGTTATCCACCACAACTGACAGATTTCCGTCTTGTCCATACTGCAACGTTTGTGCGTAGCCTCCACGGCTTACGATGCTGACAAGCCTCCCCGTGCCATCATACGTTTCAACGTCATCGCTGGACGTTGTAAGTGTCCAGCCCGTGATCACATCGTTTTGATCACGCTGTGCAACTAGGCGTTCGTCGATATCGGGCGGTCCCGTAAAGGTTGCTCCGGAACCCTGAAACACCAACATCTTTCCATCTGGCCGATAGACATTTGCGGCCACGACCACGCTGGAGGGCACATAGTCGATCCGTTGGAAGTATGTGGCAGTCCAACCAGGCCCCAAAGGCTCATAGTCGTAAGCAATGGGTTGATAATTGATTGCGTAGTTGCTGTTGTAATGACGTTGGAACGCCAAGGACGAGTTGCTTCGATAGTCCTCTTGAAGCAAATGCTTGTTTCCGCTTCCGATCTCGCAGGGATTCCCCACCTCCATTTGACCCTTCGCACATGCACCCGCCGCTTTTCGGGGATCAGCAACCCACCAGGTAATCGCGCAGTACAGCCCTACTCCAGTCTGATTCCGTATGCCGTAGCCCTGCGGGCACGTGAAGGTCCTATGCTGATAGATGCCTATCTCTCTTTTCTCATTAACGTCGCAGGGCGTCACACTCGTCCAGATTGAAGTGAAGTTGCCCTGATGGTTATGCGATATGTCGCTCTGAGGGCTGTTGGGCCACGCATACCCGATTCCACCGATATCCTGAAGCAAGCCGTCGAAAGTGAACGAGCACCGTGGCGGGTGGGCAATGCTCATCTGTGCGGAAATCATTGCCGCAGTGAGCTGCTCGAGAGACGGATACATCCGGGGATTCAGATTCCAGTCAGAGAACCATTGCCATGGAGTCGCAGTGGCTGAAGTGCAATGTTCCCCCGATTGCTGATCGGTCGAAGTACACACCCCTTGTGCATGGGCATTGCTCGGCAGGACAAGACTGCCGATCGACCAGATCGCCAGGTAGAGCGACACAGTTACGACACGGCGCCGTTGGGCAAGAGTGATCGCGTCTTCGCGCTCGCAGAGTCGCAGTCCATTTCTCAATCTGTTGCAGCGTGGCAAGCTTCGCTTGCAGCAAACAAGCGATGTGCACACACGAAGTAGATCGCGGAAAACTGCCATGCGATGTAATCCTCCCATGCATGGCTGACGCGGGCAGAGTCATCCATGACTGACAGACTTGTTCTTCGATACGAGGACGTTAGCTGCGTTACACATCTATCGTCAATCACCAAGAAAAATTTCGACTCCAGTGAGGGAAACTCGATAGAAGTATCGCTTCAAGCTATTTGGCTCGTCGCCGCAATCTGCGGCCGGCGCATCATGTGGCGCTCCACGCAGAACAACGCGAATATGCAAGAACCGGAGACTAGCCGGGCACCGAGGCCGAAGACCGTCGCAGGAAGACCGGCTGAAGCCGGCCCCACAGGAAGAGAGAAGAAGCGGGTCTACTCCTCGATCCGCCACGCCGCCTGGTAGTTCTGCCCGAGCCGGATGATCTGCTCCAGCAGCGCCGGATACTCGACGCCGGCTGCACGCGCCGATTCCGCAAAATCTTCCGCGTGGCTGATGTTGGGATTCGCATTCGCTTCGAGCACGAACACGCTGCCGTCGGGACGCATGCGGAAGTCCATGCGGGCGTAGCCGCTCATGTGCAGCGCGCGGTAGATGCGCTTCGAGAGCTTGTCGAGATAGGCCGGAATGCCATCGGGCAGCGGCGGTGCGGCGCCGGTCTTGATGCCGTGCTTCTTCTGGTAGTTGCGATCCCACTTCACCTTGCGCGTGGCGATGCCGGCCATCACATCCGGCAGCGTGCCGAAATCCATTTCCCAGATCGGAAAGGTGCGCAGGCGTTCGTTGCCGAGCACGCCGACGTACAGTTCGCGACCCTCGATGTATTCCTCGACCAGCGCGTCGGAATTGGTCTGTTCGTGGATGAATTCGATGCGTTCCTTGAGCTTGTCCGGCTCGCGAATGATGGAGGCCTGCGAGATGCCGAACGATGCATCTTCGGTGGCCGACTTCACGAACAGCGGCAACTTGAGCCGGCGCGGCAGCTTGTATTTCTGGCCGCGACGGAACAGCGCGAAGCCCGGCGTCGGGATGCGGTGATAGGCGAGGATCTGTTTCGACAGCACCTTGTCGCGCGAAATCATCATGCCGCGCGGATTGCAGCCGGTGTACGGCTGCTTCATCAATTCCAGGAAGGCGACCACGTGCTGGTCGTAGGTGACGATGCCCTGGAATTCCTCGAGCAGGTTGAACGCGATGTCCGGTTTCCAGTCGGTGATCGCGGTGCGCAAGTCCGCCAGGTTGTCGAGCAGGCCGAGCGCCTTCACCTCGTGGCCCGCCTTCTCCAGCACGTTGGTGACGTCGAACTCGGTACGGAACTCGTCGATCTCCTTGACGGTGAGACCCCGGAGACTGGGCGGCGGCACCAGGCTCTCGTGCATCAGTACCAGTACGCGAAGTGGCTTCATGGGTTCTCGTTACTCACAGTGCATACCGTTCGCGGTCGCGGCGCAGGATGTCCATCATGATGCGTTCGAGCACGCCCAGCACCGCGCGCTTCGCTTCGCGCTGGGACGTTTCCAGCACCAGGTCGAGATCGCGGCAGCGCTGGATCACCACGCGCAGCACATGATGGACGAGATAGGGATGCAGGCGCGAGCGCCGGATCAGCAGGCGTTCGAGCTGCGGGCGCACGCGGCGCACGAACGTGCTGGCGCGCAGATGCCGGCGCCGCGCGCTGCGCTTGCCGAAGATGCGCTTCAGCCGCAGGTCGTAGGCACCGGGCCGGTCGAGCTGGTAGCGCGCACGCTTCTGTCGATAGTGTTCGGCGAGCGTGCGCGTGTCCTCGCTCAGCGGTTCGATGCGTTCGCGATTGTCGACCGCCGCGCTCGCGCCTTTCAGTTCCTTCATCAGCGTATCGACGTACTCGAGTTTCTTCAGGGCGGACCAGCCCTGGTAATCGCGGCGCCAGCGGGCGCGCGGCTGCAGCCACACGGCGAACGTTTCGGCGAAATCTTCCGACGGATGACTCTGCGCGTACCAGTGACCCAGGTGCAGCACGTAGTCGCGGCTGGCCGGACGCGGTCGATACACGTCCGGATACGGTCGCGTCGCCGGACCGAACGTCTTGCGCCAACCCTTGCGACGTCGCAGCCGGAAGGCATTGTCGAGCGCGTGCGCCGCTTCGTGCCGCAGGATGCGCGTCAGCCAGTTGGCGTTGCCGCCCTCCACTTCATCCATGATGAGCCGTTCGAGGCGCATGAGGCGCGGGTGCGCCATGTAGAACGGCACGGCGATGCCGGGCACGCCGTCGGGCGAGAACCATTCCTCGGACAGCCACAGATGCGGGCGGAAGCGGATGCCGCGACTGAGCAGATCCTTCTGCACTTCCTTCCAGTGACGCTCGACCATCGTGCCGCGCAGCGACAGGCGCAGATCGCAGAAGCGCTTCTGCAGCAGCGCTTCGTCGGACAGGCGCGTCCACGCGGGCTCGCGCGTCTTGCGTCGCGTGCGCGGTGCGGTGCGGCGGGATTTCTTCTTGCGGACAGCCATGATCAGGCGAACGTCCGCGCCAGCGCGTGCAGCGCGCGCGACTGCGGCACAGCCTCGCGCCAGCGATCCGGAATCGATGCAATGCCGAAGCACGCGCCAGCGAGCGTGCCGCTGAGCGCGCCCAGCGTCGCGGCTGACTCGGCCTGGCTCAGCGCAGCACTCATCGCCTCTGCGAAATCGTTCGCCGCATCCACGGCCCGCAATGCGCCGACGCCAAGCGAAAGCGCATCGTCGCCCTTCGCTGGAAGACTGCGCCAGCCACCGTCAAGCAATGCGGCAACTTCCGGTCGCAGACGACGATCCCGCAGCAGGCGGATGGCAGGCGTGGCGCTCAGTTCGAGAAGCGGGTTCTTCGCAGCACCCGTCAGGGCATCGACGAGAATCGCCGTCCACAGCCGGCAGACATCGAGGACGATGGGCGACTGCTGGGTCGTGCGCGACAGATCCGCGGCCAGTTCGAGCGCCGCGCCGGCATCGCGATACGAATGCAGCGCCGCGGCCAGCGAACGCGCGAGCGAGTGTGCACTGAGGTTGCGCGGATCGTGCGAACCCGCGTTCGGTTTCTTCGACCACTGCCAGGCCGCGAGCGCACGACGGAAGTCGGCCGGCACTTCTGCGCCCGACGCACTGCGCGACCACTCCAGATAGCGTTCCATCTGATCGCGCGGATCGTGACCCGCGCGCTCGCGCAGGCTCTGCAGTGCGCAGAGCACCGTCGCCGCATCGAACCCGGCGGCGGGCAGGTCGGTGATCCGGGCGAGTTGACGCACGTCGTGACCTGCGACGCGCAGCGCACCGAGGCCTTCGCCGCAGACGAGTCCCACGAGTGCGCCTGCACAACGTTGCGAGAGATCAGGCGGCGCCGCGACCTCGCGCCATTCCATGACGAAGCGATACTGTTCATCGGTTTCCGGAATGCTGGGCCAGCTCGCGCTGCGCGCGCATTGCTGCCACAGCTCGTTCAGGCGATCGAGCGCGACAGCCGGCGCGAGTCCGCCGCGGATGAGATGACAGCCGATGGTCGTGCCGGTACGGCCGATGCCGGCGCGGCAATGCACGTAGACGCAGCGATCCTGCGCGAGCGCCGCATCGATCGCATCGAGAATCTGGCGCATGTAGGCCGCGGACTGCGGCAGATCATGGTCGACGATGGGCCAGCGCTGATGCGTGACGGAACCGTCCGCCGGCAGCAGCGGCGCATAGGGATCGAGTTCGCCTTCCGCCGTCAGATCGATGAATGCATTCACGCCGGCGCGCAACAGGCTTTGTATACGCCCGGCCGTCGAGTCGCGTGCAGGGATTCCCGGATACTCGCCCGCAAGCAGGCGGCCGGGCCGAACCCAGTAGCTGTTGGGCAGCGGCGGTCGCGAAAAACGGTCGGGAGCCTGGGATGGATTCACCGGGGAATGATAAAGGCTTAGACCCGCATGACGACAGGCAGCGGGTCCTTGTTCAGCGCTCCCGGGAGCCTGTAGCCTGTCGACGGTTCCCGGCCGCCATCAGCACAATTCCAACGAGGTCCTTCCATGTCCCTGTTGCGCCGCCTGTTTGCCGTGCGCTCGGTCGACTCCATCGTGAGCGAATTGAACGCCGCGCCGCCGCTCAAACGGGTCCTGACGGCGCGATCGCTGACGGCTATCGGACTGGGGGCAACGATAGGCACGGGAATTTTCATCCTGACGGGCACGGTCGCCGCCAATCACGCCGGCCCGGCGCTGACGCTGGCGTTGCTCATCGCCGCCATCGGCTCGGCGCTCGCCGCCATCTGTTATGCCGAGTTCGCCTCGATGATTCCGGTTTCGGGCAGCGCCTACACGTATTCGTACGCGACGCTCGGCGAGGCCATCGCGTGGTTCATCGGCTGGAACCTGTCGCTGGAATACATGCTGTCGGCGTCGGCGGTGGCCGTGGGATGGTCCGCCTATGTCGTCAACCTGCTCGGCAAGATCGGCATCCACCTGCCTGATGCGCTCATCAACGCACCGCTCGGCAAGACCGAGAGCGGCGCACTGGGCATGACGGGCGCCATCGTCAATCTGCCGGCCGTGCTGGTGGTGCTGGCGCTCGGCTACGTCTGCTACGTGGGCGTGAAGGAATCGGCAACGCTCAACAATGCGATGGTATTCATCAAGGTCGGCGTCATCGTCGTCTTCATCCTCGCCGGCATCAGCTACATCGACACCGCCAACTGGCATCCGTACCTGCCCGAGAACACCGGCAAGCGCGGCGAGTTCGGCTGGAGCGGCGTGTTCCAGGGTGCGGCGATCATCTTCTTCTCGTACATCGGCTTCGACACCGCTTCGACCACGGCGCGCGAGGCGCGCAATCCGCAGCGCGATGTGCCGCTGGGCATTCTCGGCGCGCTGGGAATTTCAGCCGTGCTCTATGTCGCGATGAGCGCCGTGCTCACGGGCATGGTGCCGTACACGTCGCTGGACGTGGCCGCGCCCGTCGCCGTCGCGCTGGATGCGCATCCGCAGCTTTCCTGGCTGGGCGTGCTGGTCGAACTCGGCGCCATCGTCGGCATGACGTCGGTGATCCTGATCTCGCTGCTGGGCCAGCCACGCATTTTCCTGGCGATGGCCGACGACGGCCTGCTGCCGCCGTCGTGGAAGAAGGTGCATCCGGTGCATCGCACGCCGCACATCGCCACCGCCGTCGCCGTGATCGTCGCGGCCATCATCGCGGGACTGCTGCCGCTCGACGTGCTGGGCGAACTCATTTCCATCGGCATCCTGCTCGCGTTCACCTGCGTGTGCATCGGCGTGCTGGTGCTGCGCCGGACGAAGCCCGACATGCCGCGTCCCTTCCGCGTGCCGTTCGCGCCGGTCACCTGCATCCTCGGTGCGCTGGTGTGCATCAGCATGATGGTGTTCCTGCCGCCCGATACCTGGTGGCGGCTGCTGGTCTGGTCCGTGCTCGGGTTCTCGATCTATGCGCTGTACGGGTATCGCCACAGCCGGTTGCGGGCCGAGGGGAAATAGGAAGAGGAATTTCCACGGGGGACACGGGGCGCACGGGGAAGATCAGGATCGAAACGATGCGCAGACGCGTGGTTGAATACGTCGCGAACTGCCACCAATCAGGAGCACAAGAGGTCTCTGATCCCCGGGCGCCCCGTGTTCCCCGTGGAAAATTTTCTTGCTTCTCCCGTCCGAGGTATCCGATGTCCAACGCCACCACTTCCGCCAGCGGTTATGACATTCGCCCCCTGAGCGCGGCCGAACGGGAAAAGTACGCCGCCGCATTCACGCCGGAGGAGCGGCACGTGATCCTGCACCAGGGCACCGAGCGGCCCTTCTGCGGCACGCTGCTCAACAACAAGAAGTCGGGAATCTATGCCTGCCGGCTCTGCGGCCTGCCGCTGTATCGCGCAGGTTCCAAGTTCGAATCGGGGACGGGCTGGCCGAGCTTCTACGAGCCGTTCGATCCGCAGCATGTTACCGAACTGGTCGATCGCAGCCACGGCATGATCCGCACGGAGATCCGCTGTGCGCGCTGCGATGCGCACCTGGGGCACGTCTTCGAGGACGGTCCGCCGCCGACGCACCAGCGGCATTGCCTGAATTCGATTTCGCTGGAGTTCTACGAGGAAGGGACCGAGCCGGAGCAGAAGGCCGCTCTTCCTGTAGGTCAGGCTTCAGCCTGACTTCTGATAAAGAGGCCGGCTGAAGCCGGCCCCACAGGAAGAATGTCAGGCTGAAGCCTGACCCACAGGAAGAATCCGCAGCTCCTGCCGATACCGCTGCGCATTCTCCACGTAGTGATGCGCGGCGTGCACCAGCATCTCGCGATCCTTGTCCGTGAGTTCGCGCACGACCTTCGCAGGGTTGCCCATCACTACCACGCCGTCCGGCACCGTCTTGCGCGGCGGCACGAATGCGCCTGCCGCGACGACGCTGTAACTGCCGACGCGCGCGCCATCCAGCACCATCGCGCCGTTAGCGATCATCGAATGATCGCCAACGGTGCAGGAATGCAGGAACGCCTTGTGACCGACCGTCGTGTGCGCCCCCAGGATCAGCGGCGTGCCCTGATCGGTGTGCATCACCGAGCCGTCCTGCACGTTCGTGGCTTCGCCCAGTTCGATCCAGTCGGTGTCGCCGCGCAGCACCGCGCCGAACCAGACGCTGGCCCAGCGACCGAGCCTTACGGAACCGATCACGTCGGCGCTGGGAGCGACGAAGTAGTCATCGCCGACGGTTTCGATGCGGCGCGATCCGAGGGTGTAGATCATGGCGTCTAGTGATCTTCGCGATGACTTGCGAACGACATCTTGTCGAGCACGCCCATCATCACGGCGGAGACGACGAAGGTCAGGTGGATGATCACGAACCACATGAGTTTGGTGCTGGAGGTCTCGTCGAATACCGCCTGGTTGCCGATGCTCATGAACGCGCGCAGCAGATGGATCGAGGAAATGGCGACGATCGAGGCCGCGACCTTCAGCTTGAGGCTGCTCGCATCGAGCTTGCCCAACCAGCCGAGATTGTCGCCGCCCTCCTTCACGTCGATCTTGGAAACGAAGTTCTCGTAGCCCGAGAACATGACCATGACGATCAGGCTGCCGACCAGCACGAGATCGACCAGCGCCAGCAGCCGCAGCACCAGGTCGGCCTCCGTCACTTCCATGATCGTGTGCAGCAGGTGATACACCTCGGCGAAGAACTTGATGCCGAGCGCCAGCAGCGCCAGCGACATGCCGAGGTAGACGGGAGCCAGGATCCAGCGGCTGGAGAACAGCAGCTTCTCGATCAGACGTTCAATCACGATTCACGCTCGCAGGAAGTGCACGGGAGGGCGTGGATTCTAACCGGCGCGCGGCCGCTCTGTGACCGTTCCACCGGCGAATTCCGCGACATGCCGCTATTGGCCTGCGAGTCGGCCGGAGCGTAGAGTCGTGCGCAAAGGAGAATGCAAGCGCATGGCCGTCAGCGGAAACCCCGATCGATCCACTCCCGTCTTCGAACAGACCCGGCGATTCGAACAGGCACGCTTGCGGCTCGCCCGCCTCGATGCCGGCGGCGAGGTTCCGCTGCACGACCTGTGGCTGCAGCTGGCCCGGTGCGTGGTCGAGGCGCTCGACATCGACCGCATCGGCGTCTGGGTGCTGGTCGACGAAGGTCGCGCATTGCGCTGCCGCTACCTGTTCCAGCGTTCGAGCGGCCAGGTTTTTCAGGGCGCGGTGCTGCGTCAGCAGGACTTCCCCCGCTACTTCGAGGCCCTGCAGGCGCTGCGCACGCTGCCGGCAACCCACGCCGGCGAGTCGACCCTGACGGGCGAACTGTCTGCCTCGTACCTGCAGCCGCTCGGCATCACCTCGCTGCTGGATGCGCCGCTGTACATCGAGGGCCGCGTCGTCGGCGTCGTCTGTCATGAACACATCGGCGCGCCGCGCGAGTGGTCGGGCGCCGAATCCGACTTCGCGAGCGCCGTGGCCGACAACATTGCGCGCCTGTATCAGGAGCACCGGCGACGCAGCACACGCGCCACGCTGGACGCCTATGAAGATCATCTGATGGAGCTGCACCGCATGGAGGCCGTCGGTCGCATGGCCGCCGGCATCGCACATGACTTCCGCGGCATTCTGGGCGCGGCGATGGGCTTCGCGGAGCTGATCCAGCGCGTGCCCGGACTGCCGGCGGATGCCGATCGCTATTCGCAGAAAATCGTCGAGATCCTGCAGCGGGGCAACAACCTGACCAACGAAGTCGTGTCCTTCGGCAAGGACGCGCCGGTGTCGCCGCGGGTCATCGACGTAGCGCGGACGATCCAGTCGATGCACAGCATGTTCCAGGTGCTGCTCGGCAACCGCATCCGCCTGACCAGCGATGTCGACCGGCCCATCAGCCGCGTTTTCATCGATTCGGCGCAGCTCGAACGCACGCTGCTGAACCTGGTGCTCAATGCGCGCGATGCCATGCCGGCCGGCGGCGAACTTGCGATCCGCGCCGAAGACATTCCGGTCGAGGACGAGGACGGCGAATCGGGCGTCTTCGTCGAAATCAGCGTGACCGATACCGGCATCGGCATGGACGAGGAGACACGCGAGAACATCTTCCGGCCCTTCTTCACCACCAAGGGCGAACACGGCACCGGCCTCGGCTGCGCGATCGTGCATCAGATCGTGACGCGCGCCGGCGGCCTGATCCGCATCGACAGCACGCCGGGCATGGGCACGAAAGTGAGTCTGTACCTGCCGCGGATCGCAGCAGCGGAAGAAGCTCCGCCTGTGGGTCAGGCTTCAGCCTGACTTTCCGAAAAGAGGCCCCCGCTGCGCGGAGGCGGGATCAGAAAGAATGCGCGTTACGGCGCCGGCGCGGTTTTCGCCCGTGCGAGATCCGTCTCCGCGACCGGATGATCCGGATACGTCTCCTGAAACTCCTGCCACTCGCGATCCGCCGCGGCCTGCTGCCCGTCGCGTCGCAACTGGCGGATGTGTTCCAGCCAGTCGTCGGGATCGGCGTGCAGGCGGGCGACGTTGAGCGCCGAGTCAGCGACGTTCGCAGACTCGGCAACGCTGCGACTCATCGCCGCGGCCGGCGCGATGGCAGCAGCTCTGGCAGCTTCCTGACGTCGCGCCGCCACGGCCTGCTGCACTTCCCGTTCGCGGCTGGCCGCCGCTGCCTGTGTGCGTTCCTGCATCGCTGCGACCTGCGGTGGCGGCGGAGCGGCCGGGGCGATGGCCGGCGTCTCGATGACGGGCTGTTCGGGCATCTTGTCTTCGCGCGACGGCGTACGCGCATAGGACGAAAACTCGGTCACGGCATCGCGCGGCGGCGCGATCATCACCACGCTGTCCGCGGCCGTGGCACCGACGGCTTCCTGTTTCTTTTCGGGCATCTGCTGCGGCATCGCGGGAACGGCGGCCGGCGCCGGCTTCGCGGCGGGCGAGAAATCCGTCGACCGCACTTCGTGTTCGACGCCGCTGCGGATCACGATCGACACCACCAGCAATGCCGATGCCGCAATGGCTGCCGGCACGCCCCATCGCATCAGGCGCCTGCGTTTCGCGCGCACCTGCGCCAGTTCATCGCCGGCCGATCCCGCAAGCGCGGCGCGGGCCTGCGCCAGGATCTGCTGATCGAGCTGCGCCGGCACGTCATCGGACGACAGCGCGCGATAGGCCTGCGACACCTGGGAGCGCCGCTCCAGATAGTCGTCGAATGCCTTGTCGTCGGAAGGTGTGCTCACGGTTCGCTGTCCTCACCGGCAGTGTGGACCTGGTGATGCCGCAACGCCGTGCGTAGTTTGCGGAAGGCATAACGCAGGCGACTCTTGGCCGTTTCCATGGCCACACCGGTGGTGCGGCCGATTTCCTCCACGCTGAGTCCCGTTTCCTCGTACAGCAGGAACGCTTCGCGCTGTTCGGTCGGCAACTGCTCGAGCGCCTGTCTGAACGACGCGCGTACCTGCATCGCCGAGACCTGCGTGTCCGGCTGACTCACCGGCGCATCCGGCAGGCTCTCCTCCAGTTCGCCGACGTCCTCCATGCGCCCGATCTGCTGGCGTCCGGCACGCCGGAAATAATCGACGGCGCAGTTGTGGGCGATCCGGAACAGGAACGTATTGAACTGCGCGCGCGGTTCGTAACGCTCGCGGGTGGCGATCACCTTGCCCCACACCTCCTGGAACAGATCGCTGGCCACGTCCTGGTGATGACACAAGCGCTGCAGGTATCGATAGAGCGGCCCCTTGTGGCGGCTGTACAGCAGTTCGAACGCACGCATGTCGCCGTCGCGATAGCGCAGCATCAGCGCCGCATCGTCGTCCGCCTCGGGCGCCGGCGGCGCGGCAGCAAAAGGCGCGACCCGCCCGAGCGGCGTTGCCAGGGCATTGGCCTCGCCGAGATCGGTCATGCGATCGATGGAGACATCCTTCAGATCCATGGGCCTGAGCGTAGCTCAGGCCGCGCACTGGAGACAGCGTCTCTTCTCTTCCTGTGGGGCCGGCTTCAGCCGGCCTTTCTGTCAGGCTGAAGCCTGACCCACAGTGAGAATGACCTACCGACCGATCTGGCCCACCTTCTCGCCGCCGGATTCCTGCGTCAGCGACTGCGCGAGCGTGACCAGCGAGACGAACTCGCGGCGGTAGCCTTCGCGGTCTTCGCCGAGCGAAGACTTCGCCAGCGCGGCGACATCGCGATAGTCGAACCGCTCGGTGTACCTGCCGCCGCGCAGCAGCTGGCCGAAGGCGGCGACACTCGCAGCGAAACGCAGGTCGGTGGAGACCTTGTCGGCACTCACCAGCGAAGCGCGCGCGATCGGATATTCCAGCAGCTGACTGGTGTCGCTGTCGGGCAGTTTGTAGCGCAGGCGCACGTTGGCGATTTCGCCCCCGCCTGCCTTCGCTGCTGCATCGGCAGCGCCGTAGCGCAATGGGTCGACGCGTCCCTTCGCACCGGCCGGGACGACTTCGTACAGCGCGGTGATGCGATGGCCTGCGCCGATCTCGCCGGCGTCGACCTTGTCGTTGTTGAAATCCTCGCGCGCGAGCATGCGGTTTTCGTAGCCGATCAGCCGGTACTCCACCACCTCGGCCGGGTTGAACTCGACCTGGATCTTCACGTCCTTGGCAATGGTGAAGAGCGTCGAGGACAGTTCGGACACCAGCACCTTGCGTGCCTCGGAGAGCGAGTCGACGTACGAATAGTTGCCGTTGCCGGCATCGGCCAGTCGTTCCAGCAACTGATCGTTGTAGTTGCCGGTGCCGAAGCCGAGCGTCGTCAGCGCGGTGCCCGAACTGCGCTGGCGCTCCGCCATGTCGACCAGCGATTCGAAGTCGACGGTGCCGACATTGAAGTCGCCGTCGGTCGCGAGCACGACGCGATTGATCCCCTTCGCGATGTGCGCCTGCTTCGCAAGCTGGTACGCGCGTTCGATGCCTTCGGCGCCGTTGGTCGAACCGCCCGCTTCCAGTCGGTTGAGCGCTTCCAGGATCCTGTGTTTCTGGTCGCCCGGCGTCGGTTCCAGCACCACGCCCGAACTGCCCGCATACACGACCATCGACACACGATCGCGCGCGCTGAGCTGATCGGTCAGCAGCCGGAAGGCATTCTTGAGCAGCGGCAGCTTGTCCGGCGACTGCATCGATCCGGACACGTCGATGAGGAATACGAGGTTCGCCGGCGGCCGTTCGGCATTCGACACTTCGAAGCCCTTGATGCCGATGCGCAGCAGCCAGGCTTCCTTGTTCCATGGCGCCGGCGCGAGTTCGGTCGCCACCTTGAAGGGCGTCGCGCGCGTCGACGGCGGCGCGTACTGGTAGTCGAAGTAGTTGATCATCTCCTCGACCCGCACCGCGTCCTGCGGCGGCAGCTGACCGTCGTTGAGGAAGCGCCGCACGTTGGCATACGCGCCCGTATCGACGTCGATGGAGAACGTCGACACCGGTTCTTCCGCCACGCGATGCACCGGGTTGTCGTTCTGGTGCTGATACTTCTCGGTGTTGTACGGCGGCTGATGGATCGGCGCCACGCGGTAGAGCGCCTGCTTCTCCGTCGCCATCGAAAACGACGGCGACACGCTGGAAATGGCACGCGTCGCTGCCGCATCCGCGGGCGCCGCCACCTCGCTGTGTGCAACTTCTGGCATGGCTGGAAGTACGAACTCCTCCGCGCGCACCGGCGGTGGCGGCGGCGGTGCCGCATCCGCTTCGCGTTCTTCGGGGTTGTCGCGCTGGGCAGCGCAGGCGACCAGCAGTGCGGTCGCGGTCATTACCGAACAGTTGCGGGCCAGAGCCTTCATGCGTCATCTCCCGGCGCACCATGCGCCCGGGGATATCAACGCCGGCCTGCTCCAGCGGGGTTAACGAGGGGAGAAGATTTCACACGGAGTTCACGGAGATCACGGAGGCCGGAGAAGAAAAAGAAGAATTTCCACGGGGGACACGGGGAACACGGGGTTCGGAACAGAAAATTTCTTATCCCCGTGCTCCCCGTGTCCCCCGTGGAAATTCTTCTCCCTTCCGACCTCCGTGGCCTCCGTGATCTCCGTGTGAAACCTCTTCAATCCATCTTCCACAGCAGCTCATCGAGCTGCTCTTCGCGCGGCGGCCAGCCGTAGCGTTTCAGGTCGACACGGCCGCTGATGAACACGATGCCTTCGGCTTCGAGCTTGCGGCGCTGGCGCAGATACGCATCGCTGCCGGCGGGAAAGGAAATGCGGCCGCCCGCATTGATGACGCGGAACCACGGCAGGTCGCGCGATGCGGGTGTCTGTCGCAACACCGTGCCGACCAGTCGCGCACGACGCGGCAGTCCGGCAATGTCGGCGACATCGCCGTAGGTACAAACCTTGCCGCGGGGAATGCGGCGCACGGCGGCAAGAATGCGGGCGGGCGGATCGGCAGTCGGCGTCTCTGGCAACTTTGCAGCGCGCTTCGCGCGACCCCCTACCCGGCCCTCCCCCGCGCTACGCGCAAGGGAGGGAGACTTGATGCGCTGCTTCCTGCTCTGGCCAGCAGCCAGTCGCCAGTTGCCGGCCCTCTTCATATCGGCACGCGATCGTGCACCGTCTCCTGCGCACGGTCCGCGCGATCCGGATTGCGACGCCGTTCGCCGCCCGTCAGCGCAATGCCGAGCGACGCCACGAACGGCAGCACGCGTTCCAGGAAATCTCCCGGTGCGTCCGGCAGCACATGAAACAGCAGGGTGAGGATGAATCCTGCCCACATGGCGCCGAGCGTCGAGCCCGGTCGCACGCGCTTGCCCGTCAATCGCACCAGCAACAGCGGCCCGAACGATGCGCCCATGGCCGCGAACGCGAACATCGCCTGGTTGAGCAGGCTTTCGGAAGCATAGAGCGCCAGGCACAGCGCGCAGACGGCGTAGAAGACCAGCACGACGCGGGCCCAGGCGAACGACAGCGGCGACGCCGATCGCTTCATGTCGACCGACAGGCACGAGGCCAGCACCAGCAACCGGTTGCCCATGCCGATCAGCATCGCTGCGAGCACGAGTGCGATGATGAACGCCGACAGCGTCGGCGAGAGGACGCGCTCGAGTGTGGCGAAGATCGCCAGCTCCGGCCGCTCCAGTCCGGCATGGAGCACGCTGGCGGTCCAGCCGCAGATCAGCATGAGTGCGAGCAGCACGGCGATGCAGGCCAGCGCCATCCATCGGCCGCGTCGCAACGCCAGTTCGTCGCGCGCGGCCATGTAGCGCACGAGCGCGTGCGGCTGTCCGGCGAGTTCGAAACCCAGTCCGCTGACGCCGAGCACGAACGCGATCGCCACGACGCCCTTGCGGCCCGCGAACCAGTCCGTCGTCGCCGGTCCCAATGCCTGAAATCCGATCTGCACCTGTTCCAGTCCATCGCTCACCGCGATGGCCAGCAGCGGCACGAGGCAGGCGACCAGCAGCAGCACCGCGACCTGCACGATGTCGCTGCAGCTCAGCGACCAGAAACCGCCAACGAGCGTGATGACCGCAATCGCGGCAATCGCGGTGATGCAGGCGCTGGTGAAATCGAAGCCGAAGCTCGTGGCGAACACACTGCCCGCCGCGTGCAGCACCGCGCTGATTTCCAGCAGCAACGCCAGCGACAGGATCAGTGCGGCCGATCGCACGATCATCGGCTGCAAGCGGTCTCCCGCGTCCAGGCTCAGCACCTGCACGACGGTCAACGTGCCCTGCCCGATCGACAGTTGCCGCAGACGCGGACCGACGTAGAACGCATTCATGGCGTAGCCGCCGAGCACGGCGAGCCAGATCCACACTGCTGCGAGTCCCCACGCGAAGGCGGCGCCGCTCAGCGCCAGCAGCAGCCATACGGGCGATGCATTCGCGACATGACTGAAGGCCACGAACCACGCCGTCAGCCGGCGGCTCGCGAGAAAGAAATCATTGCCGTTGTGGGTGCGCCGTCCGCCCCACAGCGCAATGGCGAACAGCGCCGCTCCATAGACGCACAGGACGATCAGCGCGACGGTCGCTCGGGTCATGCTTGCCAGTGGACTCCTGTTGTGGGTCAGGCTTGTAGGTCAGGCTTCAGCCTGACTCCCTGCAGAAGGCCGGCTGAAGCCGGCCCCACAGGGAGAAGGTCATTCTAGTTCGGACGCCGCAGCCGTTCGCGAGCCGTCTGGAGCGTGCGACACAGGTCGGCGGCGCCCGTAGCGAGCCGGGTCGTGGATCGGGCCAGATTGTCGGGCGACATCGCATAAAGATTGCCGGCACCCACGGCGCGGATCTGCGGCCAGCGACGCCATTGCACGAAGGCCGGCGCATCGGCGGCGCCCGTGGAAATGATGACTTCGGGATTGGCCGCGATCACCGCTTCCACGCCCACCTGCGGCGCCAGTTCGTTCAGATCGCCGAACACGTTCACGCCGCCGCACAGCGCCAGCACCTCGCTCATGATCTGCGTGCCGTTGACGGTGTACAGCGGCTGATCGTTGATCTGCAGAAACACCGTGACCGGCGTGCGCGCGCTGTATTCCTCGCGCAGCGATGCGATGGCGCGTTCGAAACGATCCGCCTCGCGCCCGGCGATCTGCGGCGTGCCGGCAATCGCGCCGATGTCGCGCACGGCCGTACCGATGTCGGCGAGACTGCGCGTGCGGATCGTGCTCACCGCGAGCCGCAGCGTACGCAGGCGCTCCACGGTCGCATGCGGCGTGCCCGGCTCCCAGGCCAGCACCGCATCCGGCTGCAGGGCGAGGATTCTTTCGTAGTCGACGCGGAAGGCATCGCCGATGCGCGGAATCGCTTTGGCCCGCTCCGGGTAGTCGCTGTACTCGGCGGTGCCGATCACCTTGTCGCCGGCGCCAGCGACGAAGGCCAGTTCGGTGAGATTCGGCGCGAGGCTCACGATGCGCGAAGCCGCGACAGCCGGTGTGGTCAGATGCGCGAGCGCGCACAGCAGCAGCAGTTTTTTCATTTGCCGGGATCGCATCGAAGCAGCGCCTGCAGCCGCGGCCAGTCGAAGAACGGACCGGGATCGGTCTTGCGGCCCGGCGCGATATCGCTGTGACCGGCGATGCGCCGCGTGGAAAGCTGCGCATAGGTGTCCAGCAACTGCCGGATGACCGAACTCAGCACCCGATACTGGATGGGTTCGTAGGCCATGTCGTCCGTCCCTTCCAGCTCGATGCCGATCGAGAAATCGTTGCACTTCTCGCGCCCCTCGTAGCTGGACACGCCCGCATGCCAGGCGCGGCGATGAAACGGCACATACTGCACGACTTCACCGTCGCGACGGATCAGCAGGTGCGAGGACACCTTGCGATCGGCGATCGTCGCGAAGTACGGATGACCCTCCGGCGGCAGGCGATTGGTGAACAGCAGATCGATCCACGGCCCGCCGAATTCGCCGGGCGGCAGACTGATGCCGTGCACGACGATGAGATCGGCAACCGTGCCGCTCGGGCGATCGTCGCCATTGGGCGAAGGCACCTGACGCGCCGTGCGCAGCAATCCGGTTTCGAGATCGATAGTCGACATCGCCCGTATGGTAACAGCCGCGCCTTCGCCACAGCCGCACTCTCCACAGGCACGCCGCTTGCTTGCCTTCGCTACAATCCGCACAACATCGAATGACCGCGGGGGACCATGAGACTGAACCGGATCTATTGCGACGGCCCCCTGAAGGCGGATGCCATCCTGCCGCTGTCATCGGCGGGCGCCTATCACGTGGCCCGCGTCCTGCGCATGCGCGCCGGCGCGCCGCTGGTCGTGTTCGACGGCAGCGGCATGGACTATCCGGCGGAGATCACCGAGGTCGACGGCGACAAGGTGACGGTGCGGCTGCGCAATCCAACGCCCGGCACCGGCGAATCGCCATTGCGCATCACGCTCGTGCAGGGCATCTCGCGCGGTGAGCGCATGGACTGGACCTTGCAGAAAGCGACCGAACTCGGTGTCGCCGCCATCGCACCGGTGCTGACCGCACGCAGCGTCGTGCGCCTCGACGAGAAGCAGGCCGCGAAGAAACAAACGCACTGGCATGCCATCGCCATCGGCGCCTGCGAACAATGCGGTCGCTCGCGCATCCCCGCCGTGAGCACGCCGATTTCGTTGCGCGATTACTTCAGCACCGTACGCAAGGACGGCATGCGCCTGGTCCTGAGCCCGTCCGCGCCCGGCTCGCTCGCCGGCATCGCCAGCCTGCCCTCGAAAGTCGAGCTATTGATCGGCCCCGAAGGCGGTCTCGATGACGATGAGATCACCGCCGCGCAGAAAGCGGGCTTCATGCCGGTGCGGCTCGGACCGCGCGTGCTGCGGACGGAAACCGCCGCGGTGGTGGCGATGACGGTGTTGCAGGCGTTGTGGGGGGATCTGCAGTAGGAGGGGTGCGCTTCCGTTCTGCTGTGGGGCCGGCTTTCCCATGGGATTCCCTTCGGTCACAGCGCAACGGCACTGACTTAAGCGATCGGCCCGTTCCTTGCGCTCTCTGAATCTTCTCCGTAGCTGCATTCAACACGCCACCACCGTAGTGAGTGGTGTGCCCG
>NZ_DAINNK010000052.1:0-38245 GCF_036735925.1 Povalibacter sp. | reverse complement strand
CGCGGGCCGTCGCACAGTTCCTTGAAGTCGAACCAGACGACATCTTCGGCAAGGCGCTTCGGATGCAGCCGGCGATGGTTGAGCGTCAGCGTCGGACTCGCGGCGCCGGCTTCACCTGCCACGGCTTCGAATAGCTCGCTCATGGCCGCCGGCGTGGCGGGATCGCTCGAGTCGAACGCCGTCGAGGCGCGTTCGAGCGCGCGCAGCCGGTAGTCGGTGCCGCTGTCGACGTGTACGACCTGCGTGTTCTCCTTGAGCAGCCGGATCGCGGGCAGGAAGCGCGCGCGCTGCAGACCTTCCTTGTAGAGATCGTCCGGCGGCACGTTCGAGGTCGCGATCAGCGTGACGCCGCGATCGAACAGGCCGCGGAACAGGTTGCCGAGCAGCATGGCATCGCCGATGTCGGCGACGAACAGTTCGTCGAAACACAGCACGCGCGTCTTCTTCGCGATCTTTTCGGCGACGAGTTCCAGCGGGTCGGCGCGATCCTTGTGCTTCTTCAGTTCGTCGTGCACCGACTGCATGAAGCGATGGAAATGGCTGCGCTGCTTGTCCTTGAAGGGCAGGCTGTGGAAGAACAGGTCCATCAGCCAGGTCTTGCCGCGACCGACGCCGCCCCAGAGGTAAAGACCGCGTTCCAGATCGTGCTGCCTGCCGGCGAACAGGCCCTTCAGCAGGCCTTTCGGCTTCGGTTTGAGCAGTCGCGAGCGCAGATCATCGAGCAGCGCGACGATGCGTTCCTGCACCGGATCGCGCTGATAGCCGAGCCGGGCGCATTCGCGCTCGTAGTGGGCGGCGACGCTATCCATCAATCGTGCAGTGTCGATCGCCGCGCGTTGTGCATCACAGGTTCTGGTAGTTCGGACCGGAACCGCCTTCCGGCGTCGTCCAGGTGATGATCTCGTACGGGTCCTTGATGTCGCACGCCTTGCAGTGCACGCAATTGGCGGAATTGATCTGCAGGCGTTTGCCACCCGCGCCATCCGGCACCATTTCGTACACGCCAGCGGGACAGAAGTTCTCGCACGGATTGCCGTACTCGACCACGCAGCGGGTCGCGCAGATCGAAGTATCGGCGACCTTCAGATGAATCGGCTGCGCCTCGTCGTGCACGTTGCCGGCAAAGAACACCGAGGCGAGCCGATCGCGCGGCGGCAGCGTGCGATCGATCCACTGGCGATCGGGCGAGGCATAGTCGCCGAGCTTCTCCAGCGCCGACCAGTCCGGGGTGTTCTTCAGGGTCCACGGCACGTGACCCTTGAGCAGCGATTCCAGTCCGCCATTCGCCATCGCGAAATACAAGCCCTTCTTGAAGGCGGGCTTGAAGTTGCGTACCGAGCGCAGCTCCGCGTGACCATCGGAAGCGCGCCAGCGGGCATCGAAGCCTTCGCTCCTGCCCTTCTCGGCGAGATGTTCCGCTGCCAGCACGCCGGAGCGGATGGCCTGATGAATGCCCTTGATCTTGAACACGTTCAGCGTGCCGCCGGCATCGCCGACGATCAGCGCGCCCGGCATGTCGAGCTGCGGCAGCGACTGATAGCCGCCCGCGGCGATCGTGCGTGCACCGGCCGACAGGATCTCGCCGCCTTCGAGCAGCGGCTCGATGCGCGGATGATTCTTGAACTGCTGGAACGCTTCGAACGGCTTGAGGCGCGGATCCTTGTAGTTGAGGCCGACGACGTAGCCCACATACACGCGATCACCGTCGAGGTGATACAGGAAACTGCCGCCGTAGGTCTTCGTATCCAGCGGCCAGCCGAAGGCGTGCTCGATGCGGCCGGGTGTCACGCGTCCCGGCGGCAGCTGCCACAGTTCCTTGAAACCCAGTCCGAACGTCGGCGGATCGGCTTTTACCTTTTCGCGCAGATCGAACTGCTTGATGAGCTGCTTCGCCAGCGAGCCGCGCGAGCCTTCGGCGATCACGGTCGTGCCGGCATGGATCTCGATGCCCGGCGTGAAGTTCGGTCCCGGTTCGCCGTTGCGTTCCAAGCCCATGTCGCCGATCTGCACGCCCTTCACCGCACCGTTGTCGTCATAGACGACGGCGGCAGCGGCGTAGCCCGGAAAGATATCGACGCCGAGCGCTTCGGCCTTCTGTGCGAGCCACGGCGTGAGCTGTCCGAGCGAAATGATGAAGTTGCCGTGATTGTTCATCGGCGACAGGTTCACGGCCCAGTTCGGCAGCTTGTACGAGCCGGTTTTCGTCATGAGCCGCACGTCGTCTTCCGCGGCCGGGACCTTCATCCCGGTGTATTCCGCGCGCCATTCGGGCAACAGTTTTTCGAGCGGCGCCGGTTCCAGCACGGCGCCCGACAGCGAGTGCGCGCCGACGGCCGATGCCTTTTCCAGAACGCAGATGTTCAGGTCGCTCTTCAGTTGCTTCAGCCGGATCGCGCACGCAAGACCCGCGGGGCCTGCGCCGACGATCACGACGTCATACTCCATGACTTCTCTTTCAATGGCTTCACTCATACGTGCGTATTGGGTGTGGCTGTTATTTGGAAACCGGGGGAAGAATCTCGCGCAGCGAGGCGATGGCCTCGAGTTGCGGCCGGACCGTCTGCAGGTCACCGACGACGACGACCGACATGCGCTTCGGATCGAGATGATCGCGCGCTGCCTTCGTGATCTGCGCCGGCGTCACGGCGTACATGCGCTGCGGAAACGTGGTCAGCCAGTCGGACGGCAGGCCCTGCAGGTCCATCTGCGCGAGCTGGCCGATCAGGCCGCCGCGGCTCGCCGTGCCCATCACGAACGTGCCGTTGCGATAGTTCTTGATGGCCGTGAGTTCGGGCTCGGTCGGCGGCTGCGCGCGCAGCAGTTCGATTTCCTTGAACACTTCGGTGATCGCGGGGCCGGTCGAGGCGGACTTGATGTCGGCGTTCTCGATCCAGGTGACCTGGTGATACTTCGTTTCCAGGCCGCTGCCCGGCGAGTAGGCCCAGCCCTTGTCTTCGCGCAGGTTCATGGTGATGCGCGAAGTCAGCACGCCGCCCAGCAGCGAGTTGGTCACCGACAGCGCCATGAAATCCGGCTGGCGCATGTCGATGACGCGCTTGCCGATGCGCAGTGTCGATTGCGGCGCGCCAGGACGATCGATGAGCGTCAGTCGACGCGATCCCGCCTCGACCGGCGGCAGTTCCAGCGGCGCGGCGCCTTCGCGCCATGTGCCGAGCGTTTCTTCGATGGCTTTCTGCGCCGTCGCGCGATCGAACCTGCCGGCGATGTAGATCTGCGTGCGGCGTGCGCCGAAGTTGCCGTCGTAGTACTTGCGGATGTCGTCGATCGTGTAGCTCTGCAGCTGTTCCGGTGTCGGAAACGTCTTGCCGTACGGATGATCGCCGTACAGCAGCCCGGCCATCGCCGCGCTGGCGAGTGCCTGCGGCTGCGTCAGGGCGACGCTGAGGTTGCGGGTGTAATCCTGGCGAATGCGCGGCAGTTCGCTCTCCGGCAGCTTCGGCTGCGTCAGCACTTCGGCCAGCAGCGCGATGGCGTCGGGCACGTATTCGGCGAGCACGTCGAGCTGCAGGAAAGTCTGGTCGGGGCCGGCGGAAATGCCGAGTTCGCCGCCCATCAAGGTGGCCGCTTCGGCGATCTGCTGCGCCGTGCGCTTCGCCGTTCCTTCCTTCAGCAGATCCGCGGTGAGATCGGCCAGCCACACCTGCTGGCCTTCATTGAGATTGCCGGTGCGGACGGCGATGGCGATCGTCGCCTTCGGCACGACGCCGAAGTCCACGAACGTCGTCTTGAGGCCATTCGGCAGCGCGGTCGTCGCCGGCGTCGGCAACTGAAAGGCACGCGGTGGGCCCGGACGTGGCGGCGCTTCCTGCGCAAGCGCTGTCTGCGTCGCCAGAGTCGCAACGATTCCGATCAGCGTGATTCGCAGCGCCTTCATTTCGCAGCCTCCGCAGGAGCAGCGGGCCTGTCCGGTTCGACAGATCGGGCCGGTTCGACCAGCAGCACGGTCCGATTGTCCCTGCGCAGATATTCCTGCGCCGTCTTCTTCACCAGGTCGGGCGTGACCTTGGCGAATTCCGCCTCGATGCGATTGATGCGCGCCGGATCGTCGTCGAAGAGTGCGAAGCAGGCGAGCAGGTCGACGAGCCCGAGCCGCGTGCTGGAACCGACCAGGTCGTAGAGCTGGGAGCGGATCGTGCGGCGCGCGCGATCGAGTTCCGTCTGCGTCACCGGCTCGGTACGGATGCGCTCGATGTTCTCGTCGAAGGCCGAGAGGATCTGATCCGTCGTGGTCGTCGGATCATGGATCAGCGAGGCGGACCAGAGCATCGGCCCGCTGTAGTTGAACATGTTGCCGAGCAGGTTGATGCCGCCGGAGACGCTGTCGGTGTAGCCGCGTTTCTGCACCAGGTCCTGATGCAGGCGCGAGGATTGACCCTGCAGCAGCAGTTCATCGATGAGTCCGAAGGCGAAGTGTTCGGGGGTCCAGCGCGGCGGCACGTGATAGCCGACGGCGAGGGCAGGGCGCGGCGCGAGGGCGTCGGTAATGCTGGCGCGCTTCTCCTTCGTCTGGCGCGGCTCGGCGATGTCCGGCAGCGGCGTCACGGCGCCGCGCGGGATCTTGCCGAAGTACTGCTCGATCCACTTTTTCGTCTGCGCGGTTTCGAAATCGCCGGCCACCACGAGCACGGCATTGCTGGGAACGTAGTAGGTCTTGAAGAAGGCGCGAGCATCGTCGAGCGTCGCGGCGTCGATGTGCTGCAGGTCGCCGTAGAAGTTGTGCGCGTTGTACCAGTTGGTATTCGCGTACTGCGGCAGCTGCAGCCACGGAAAGCCGCCATAGGGCCGATTGAGGACGTTGACCTTCACTTCCTCTTTCACCACGCCCTGCTGGTTGGCCAGGTTCTCCTGCGTGATGTCGAGACTGCGCATGCGGTCGGCTTCGGCCCACAGCATCGATTCGAGCGCATTGGACGGGAAGGCTTCGTAATAGTTGGTGAAGTCGAAGCGCGTGGAGCCGTTGAGCGTGCCGCCGAGGCCCTGCACCAGCTTGAAGAACTGTCCCTTGGCGAGATTCTTCGAGCCCTGGAACATCAGGTGCTCGAAGAGGTGCGCGAAGCCGGTGCGATCCTTCGGCTCGATGCGGAAGCCGATGTTGTAGTAGATGCCGATGGTGGCCAGCGGCACCGAGTGGTCCGCGGAGAGCACGACGCGCAGACCGTTGTCGAGCTTGTAGTACTCGACGGGAACGTTCAGCGCCGCCACCGGCGTCTCGTCCTTTGCCGTCGCCGGAGGCGCGCCCATTGAGAACGCCAGGATCAGGCAGATGGCGAAGTGCTTCATCGACGTGCTTCCTCCGGATCGCTGATGGAACGCTCGGGTGCTGCTTCTTCCTGTAGGTCAGGCTTCAGCCTGACAATCCTCAGGCCGGCTGAAGCCGGCCCCACAGGCAGAGCGAATCGTTGATACAGCTCACTTCGGCGCCATGCGGATCGCGCCGTCGAGGCGGATGGTTTCGCCGTTGAGCATCGAGTTCTCGAGAATGTGCGCGACGAGTGCGGCGTATTCGTCGGGCCGGCCGAGGCGCGACGGGAACGGCACCTGCCTGCCGAGCGAATCCTGGGTTTCCTGCGGCATGGCGGCCATCATCGGCGTCTTGAAGATGCCCGGCGCAACGGTCATGACGCGGATGCCGAGCGAGGACAGGTCGCGTGCCATCGGCAGCGTCATGCCGACGATGCCGGCCTTCGAGGCGGAATACGCGATCTGGCCGATCTGGCCGTCGAATGCCGCGACCGACGCGGTCATGACGATGACGCCGCGCTCGCCTTCTTCATTCGGCGTGTTCGCCTGCATGATCGCAGCGGCTGCCTTGGCGACGTTCACGGTGCCGATCAGGTTCACTTCGATGACTTTGCGGAAGGCATCGCCGGGAATGGCGCCTTCCTTGTTGATGGTGCGGCGCGCCGTGGCGATGCCGGCGCAATTGACGGCGGCATTGAGGCCGCCCATCGAGCTGTGGGCCGCGGCCACGGCGGCGTTGACGGCGGATTCGTTGGTCACGTCGACTTTCTGGAATCGCGCCGAAGCGCCGAGTGCCTTGGCCGCGGCTTCGCCGGCTTCCTGGTTCACGTCGAGCAGCGTGACCTGGCCGCCGGCGGCAACGATGCGGGACGCCACCGCGTTGCCGAGTCCCGAAGCGCCGCCGGTGATGACGGCGCGCACCTGATTCAACTTCATGCTTGCTTCCTCGATAAATGCGCTGTTACTAGATGCGCTGCGCGCCATCGAGCTCGATGACGCGACCGGAAAAGAAATCGTTCTCGGCGATGAAGATCGCAGCGTGCGCCATTTCGGCGGGATCGGCCATCCGCTTGAGCGGCACGGCAGCGACGGCGCGTTCGATCATCTCGGGTTTCATCGCGTCGAGGATCTCGGTACGCGTGAAGCCGGGGGCGATGGCGCCGGCGCGAATGCCGTAGCGGGCCAGTTCCTTCGCCCACACGACCGTCATCGCGGCGACGCCGGCCTTCGCGGCGGAGTAGTTCGACTGCCCCATGTTGCCGGCACGGGAGATGCTGGAGGTGCTGATGATCACGCCGCCATTGCCGAGCGTGATCATGCGCGCGGCGGCTTCGCGGGCGCCGAGGAACACGCCGGTGAGATTCACGTCGATGACGGCCTGCCACTGATCCTTCGACATCTTGCCGACGACCTTGCCGTCCTGGACTTTGACCAGCATGGCGTCCTTGGTGATGCCGGCATTGTTGATCATCACGTCGAGCCGGCCGAAGTCGCGGACGACGGCATCCAGCGTGTTCGCGACCTCGTCTTCGCGGCTCACGTTGCATAGATAGGTGCGGGCCTGCACGCCCAGCGCTTCGCACTCGGCGCGGGTGGTGTCGAGATCGGCTTGATGCAGATCGAGAAGGGCGAGATTGGCGTGCTTTGCTGCGAATGCCAGGGCCATGGCGCGGCCGATGCCGCGGCCACCGCCGGTGATCGCTACCAACTTGCCGTCGAGCTGCATTGCCGTACCTCAAAACGTTGCAGGGCGCCGGATGGTAGCCGCTTTCTTGCGACGCACAAAGCCCCCGGCAACGACGACTGCATCATGGAAAAACGGCCTCTCCTGTAGGTCGGGCTTGTAGGTCAGGCTTGTAGGTCAGGCTTTAGCCTGACTCCTCAGCGCCGGCTGAAGCCGGCCCCACAGAAGAGATTGAGGATCAGGCAGTAGCTTCGAACAGTTCCCGCCCGATCAGCATGCGCCGGATTTCACTGGTGCCGGCGCCGATCTCGTACAGCTTCGCATCGCGCAGCAGGCGACCGGTGGGGTAGTCGTTGATGTAGCCATTGCCGCCGAGCGCCTGAATGGCGTCGAGTGCCAGCAGCGTGGCTTTCTCGGAGGCTTGCAGGATGCATCCTGCGGCATCGAAGCGCGTGATCTGGCCGCGGTCGCAGGCGCGCGCCACGGCATATACATAGGCGCGACAGGCATTCATGGTCGTGTACATGTCGGCAACCTTGCCCTGCATGAGCTGGAAGGTGCCGATCGGGCGGCCGAACTGTTTGCGTTCGTGAACGTAGGGCATCACGTGATCCAGACAGGCGCGCATGATGCCCAGCGGACCGCCGGCGAGCACGACGCGTTCGTAGTCGAGCCCGCTCATCAGCACTTCCGCGCCGAACCCTTCCTTGTGCAGCACGTTGGCTGCCGGTACGTGACAGTCCCTGAACACGAGTTCGCAGGTGTCGGAGCCGCGCATGCCGAGCTTGTCGAGCTTCTGCGCGGTGCTGAAGCCAGGCATGCCGCGTTCGATGATGAACGCCGTGATGCCGCGTGCCGCCAGCGACGGATCGAGCGTGGCGTACACGACGAGCGTGTCGGCGACCGGTCCGTTGGTGATCCACATCTTCGAGCCGTTGAGGATGAAACCGTCGTCGCGTTTTTCGGCGCGTGTGCGCATGCCGACGACGTCCGATCCGGCGCCCGGTTCGCTCATGGCGAGCGCGCCGACGTGCTCGCCCGAAATCAGCGGCGGCAGGTATTTGCGTTTCTGATCCGCGGTGCCCCAGCGCCGCAACTGGTTGACGCACAGGTTGGAGTGCGCACCGTAGGAAAGCCCGACCGATGCCGAGGCGCGGCTGATTTCTTCCATGGCGACGACATGCGCGAGATAGCCCATGCCGGCGCCGCCGTACTCGTCCTCGACCGTGAGTCCCAGCAGGCCCAGTTCGCCCATCTGCGGCCACAGTTCGCGCGGAAAGCGGTTCTCGCGGTCGATGTCCGCGGCCAGCGGCGCAATGCGGTCGTGCGCAAACTGCGCGACCGTCGTGCGCAGGGTGTCGATGTCCTCGCCGAGTCCGAAGTCGAAATCTTCCAACACGGGTATCCTCGCGGGCAGGGTTGAGGAACGATGTCGCATTGTCGGACAATCCGGCACCATGTCAACGCGCACAAAAAATGTATCCCGACCGAAGGCCCGTCGCGGCGTCGCAGCAGCAGCGGATCAGGAATCCGGCGGCCTTGCCGCGCCGGCCAGCCTGTTCGAGCCGGTCGAACGCGAGCCGGCGTATACCAGGGTGTCCGCGGCAATCGAGGCGAAGATCCTCTCGCGCGTCCTGAAGGATGGCGACCCGCTGCCGCCGGAACTCGATCTGGCACAGCAGTTCCGCGTGCATCGCTCGACGGTGCGCGAGGCATTGCGCCAGCTGGAAAGCGCAGGGCTGGTCATGCGTCCGCAAGGGGCGAAACGTCTGATCGTGAGTCGGCCGCACGCCGACAAGGTCGCTTCGGGAATGCGACAGGCGCTCGTGCTGCACGAGGTGTCGTTCGTCGAAGTGTGGGAAGCGATGATGGTGATCGAGCCCGAGGTCGCGGCCATGGCGGCGACGCGCCGCACGCCCGGCGATATCGACACGCTCGTGCGCGTCAGTCAGGCATTCATCGCGGAGCCGCGCGCCGACGTCGCGGTGGAACTGGTCGCTGGGTTCTTCGAACAGATCGGCGTCTGCGCACGCAACAAGGTGCTGATGCTGGCCAAGCACTCGCTGGCCCAGGTGCTGGCGCCGTCGCTGGCAGTGATGGTCGACCGCGTGCCGCAGGCCCGCTCACGCATCGTCGCCGCCCAGCAGAAGATCATCGCCGCGTTGCAGAACCGCGATGCGGAGGAGGCGCGCAAGTGGATGGCGAAGCACGTGCGCGACTTCAAGCGCGGTTATGAAGTGGCGGGCATTGCACCCGACGCGCTGGTGTCGATTTAGTTAGGAATTAATGGCCGCAAAAAGGCGCAAGAAACACAAAGCAAGAATCCAAAACGTCTTTACCTTGTGTCGTTTGCGCTTTTTTGCGGCTATTTTTCTTGATCAGACCAGTTCGACCGCCAGTGCCGTCGCTTCGCCGCCGCCAATGCACAGCGAGGCGATGCCGCGCTTGCCGCCGCGATCCTTGAGCGCATGAATCAGCGTCGTGAGGATGCGCGCGCCGGTGGCACCGATCGGATGACCCAGCGCGCAGGCGCCGCCGTTGACGTTGACGCGAGCGTGGTCGAGGCCGAGGTCCTTGATTGCAGCCATTGCCACGACGGCAAAGGCTTCGTTCACTTCATACAGATCGACGTCGCCGGCTTTCCAGCCCGTCTTTTCCAGCAGTGACTTGATCGCACCGACCGGGGCCGTCGTGAACCACTCGGGCGCCTGCGCGTGGCTGGTGTAACCGACGACGCGGGCGAGCGGCTTGAGGCCGCGCTGCTTGATCAGCGCGCCGGAGGCGAGCACGAGCGCGGCGGCGCCGTCGGAAATTGACGATGAGCTGGCGGCCGTGACCGTGCCGTCCTTGTTGAAGGCCGGCTTCAGGCTCGGGATTTTCTTGATGTCGCAGGTGAACGGCGTTTCGTCCTGATCGAACACGCGCTCGCCCTTGCGATCCTTGATCGTGACGGCGGCGATCTCGCGCTTGAACTTGCCCTGCTCGACGGCGACGAGCGAGCGACGCACGGACTCGGCGGCGAAGGTGTCCATTTCTTCGCGCGTGATGCCGTACTTGGCGGCGGTCTGATCGGCGAAATGGCCCATCATCTTGCCGTCGAACGGACTCTGCAGGCCGTCGAAGAACATGTGATCGAGGATTTCCGCATGGCCCATGCGCAGGCCGGCGCGGGCTTTCGGAATCAGGTACGGCGCATTGGTCATGGACTCGATGCCGCCGGCGAGCACGGCATTCGCCGATCCCGCGCGGATCTGGTCGGCGGCCATCATCACGGCCTTGAGTCCCGAACCGCACATCTTGTTGACGGTGGACACCGGCACGCCCAGCGGCAGGCCCGCAGCGAGCACGGCCTGACGGCCCGGCGCCTGGCCGATGCCGGCCATGAGCACGCAGCCGATGATGGCTTCTTCGATCTGCTCGCCGGAGAGGCCCGAATCGTCGAGCGCGGCGCGAATCGCGGCGGCGCCGATCTGCGGCGAACTCAGCGGCGCAAGTGCGCCCTGAAATGCACCGATGGGTGTGCGGCGGGCCGATGCAATGAAAACTTCGTCGCTCATGCGTGTATCCCGGTCTGCTGATCAGAATGGAGGCGGGGCTTGTAACCAATGCTGCAAGGGGCGGTCAAGCTCCCGCCGCAGCAAAATCAGCCCTTGCGGGAGGCCTGCAGATCGGCGACGCCGTCGCTTTCGCCGAGATCCGGCTCATTCAGCGCAGCAAGAATTCTGGCTCTCGCAGCATCGCGGGTCAGGGCGACGGTCGCACTCGAATCAAGCTCGGCGGGCGCACGCACGGCCGGCAGGATTTCGATGTCGATGCGTCCGGGCCGCGGCAGGAAACGTCCGCTCGGCAGGATATGACGGGTGCCGCGGATCGCCAGCGGCACCACGGGGAGCTTCGCGCGTGCGGCGATTGCGAACGCACCCGTATGAAACTTGCCCAGCCCGGGTTGCGCGATGAACGTGCCTTCGGGAAAGAACGCCAATGCCTGACCCGAGTCCGCTGCCTTGATGAGTCGTCGCGCGTCCATGCCGCCGGCGTGTCGATTGAACCGGTCGACGAACTCCGAACCGATGCGCCGCAGCAGCAGGCCGGCGAGCGGCACGACGCTGACTTCCTTCTTGATGACGAAACTGAAGCGCGCCGGCAGCACGCCCTTGAGCACGACGCCGTCCAGATAACTGGCGTGATTGGCGACGACCACGCACGGCTCCTGCGGCAACTCCTGGGCACCGTGTACGCGGATGCGCATGCCGGCCACCGCGAAGAAACTGCGCGCCGCGGCGTGAGCGATCGAACGACGTGTCTTGATGCCGAGCCCGGGAATCAGCGTTACCAGCACGAGGGCGATGAGGCCGAGGACCAGGAAGACGATCAGCGCGTAGAGGCCGTAGAGAATCTCGAGAAGCCGGCGCAGCAGGGGCAGGGGATTCAACGACATCGGTGTCGGTACGGGTCAGCGGGTTGATATTGCAGGGATTGGCGGCCGCGCAGGTCGTAGTCTGCTTGCGGCGCGGCGGGCATTTTCTGTGAACTGGTTCTCTTTATGTAAACACTAAAAACGTTCTGTGATAACTGTCACTCCTTCAGGGAGGAACGCCTACGCATACTGCCCGCACTGCATGTCCGGACAGCACCGCAGTCCGGCTTGCGCAAGTTGCTTCAAAGGCGATGACCACAGTTACGAAAGCATCAGTCTACGCGAGGACAGGCGAGGCGACCCCTGAAACGCCCTCCCTCCCGGCCATCGACCGTTTCCTCGATGCCGTGTGGATGGAGCGCGGACTGTCGCCCAATACCCTGTCGGCGTACCGTGCCGATCTCACTGCGCTCGATCGCTGGCTGCAGGCGCGCGGAACCTCCGCCAACGGCGCCAAGCGTGCCGATGTGCTCGCCTTCATTGCATGGCGTGTCGAGTCCGGCGCGCGTCCGCGCTCGACGGCGCGTCAGCTGTCCAGCTTCCGTCGCTTCTATCGCTATCTCGTGCGCGACGGCGCCATCACCGAGGATCCGACGGCGCAGATCGCCATGCCCAAGATCGGGCGCTCATTGCCGAAATCGCTGACCGAGGAAGAAGTCGAGGCGCTGCTGGCCGCGCCGGAAGTCGATCAGCCGCTGGGCCACCGCGATCGCACGATGCTCGAAGTGCTGTATGCGACGGGCCTGCGCGTCTCCGAACTCGTGAATCTCAAGGCCGGCCAGGTGAACATGAACCAGGGCGTGCTGCGCATCGTCGGCAAGGGCGATCGCGAACGGCTGATTCCCCTGGGCGAAGAAGCCGTGCAGTGGCTGCAGAAGTTCATCAATGGTCCGCGGCTCGAGATCCTGCTCGAACGCCAGACCGACTTCCTGTTCCCCACGCGCCGCGGCGATCGCATGACGCGCCAGGCGTTCTGGCACATCATCAAGCGCTACGCGCAGAAGGCGGGCGTGCAGAAGGCGCTGTCGCCGCACACGCTGCGTCACGCATTTGCCACGCATCTGCTGAATCACGGCGCCGACCTGCGCGTCGTGCAGATGCTCCTGGGTCACAGCGATCTGTCCACCACGCAGATCTACACGCACGTGGCCCGCGAGCGCATGAAGGAGCTGCACCAGCAGCACCATCCGCGCGGCTGAGCCGCGCCGTCGCTTCGGCCGATGCCTGCGAGGGATCGGTCCTCCCCGGGTCTTCTCCCTGCCGTCGAAAGCGGTGGCATCCCTGCTAGACTGCCGCCCCCGAGCGCGCGAGTGAACCTCCGCGGCGCTTTGGCATCCAACCGATGCGTCCGCTTCCCCCTGGAGTGTCGATGAGCAAACTGATCGGTCGACTGAGTGCATTGCTGCTGTTCGCGATGAGCACCTGTGTGCTTGCGGCGGACACGGACAAGGTAGCGGAGGCACGCACAGCCATCGCAGCCAAATTCCCGGGCGTGAAGCCGGATCAGATCAGGCCCTCGCCGGTCCAGGGCGTGTATGAAGTCGGCATGGGCGCCGACACCGCCTACGTCAGCGCGGACGGCAAATTCCTCTTCAGCGGCGATCTGTACGAAGTCGAGACACGCACGAACCTCACCGAGGCCGGTCGCGCCGTGTCGCGCAGCAAGGCGCTCGCCAGGCTGGATGAGCGCGACATGATCGTGTTCGGTCCGGCGGCGGCGAAGTACACGATTACCGTTTTCACCGATGTCGAGTGCGGGTATTGCCGCAAGCTGCACGGCGAGATCGACCAGCTCAACAAACTCGGCGTGCGGGTGCGTTACCTGGCCTATCCGCGGGCCGGTCCGGGCACGGATGACTGGGCGAAGATGGAGGCCGTCTGGTGCTCCAAGGATCGCAACGGTGCGATCACCAAGGCGAAGCAGGGACAGTCGGTAGACGCCAAGTGTGCGGCGACGCCGGTCGCCAAGCAGTACGAACTCGGCGAGGAAATGGGCGTGCAAGGTACGCCGGCCATCTTCACGCCGTCCGGCGATTACATCGGCGGCTATCTGCCGCCGAAAGACATGGTCAAACAGCTCGACCAGTTGAAGGTCGCGGCGACGAAGACCAAGTGATCAAGTAATCCGGTCGGCCCGGATCGAAAAAAAGCCCGCAGAAATGCGGGCTTTTTTTGTGGGCGCGATGTCCTGCGGATCAGCGTTCGAGCAGCTTCAGCTTGTCGGGCTTGCCGTCCCACTCCTTGGCGTCTGCGGGTGCGGGCTCGCGCTCCGTGATCACGGGCCAGCTCTTGGCGAGTTCGGCGTTGAGCTGCTTGAAGTGTTCCTGGCCGGCTGGCAGCTCTTCCTCGGAGAAGATCGCTTCGGCAGGGCATTCGGGTTCGCACAGCGTGCAGTCGATGCATTCGTCCGGATCGATCACCAGGAAGTTGGGACCGACATGGAAGCAGTCGACCGGACAGACCTCGACACAGTCCGTGTACTTACACTTGATGCAATTCTCTGTGACGACAAAGGTCATCGATGACTCCGGCCGGGGAATGCGGCGAATGCCGCTGCGAACGGCCGGTATTGTGCCAAAGAGGGGCGGGCGATAGAAGCCGAACCCGTCACCGATCCCGGGTAATGATCCTGCCGTCCTGCCAGTCGATGTCGCGGGAATGCACGCCTTCGCGTCCGGCACGGCGATCCTCCAGGTAGCGCCGCAGTGCGAAGTCGACGCTGAGGAACGCCATGTCGTGCCACGGAATGTCGGCTTCGTCGTAGAGCTGCGTTTCCAGGCTTTCGGGCCCGACGCCGAAGTTGGTATCGAGCAGCCGCGCCCGGAACATGATGTGCACCTGGTGCGCGCGAATCACGTTGACGATGGCGAGCAGCGAACCGATCTCGACATTGGCGAGCGCTTCCTCCATCGCTTCCCGCGCCGCGCCGTCCTGCAATGCTTCGCCGTTTTCCATGAAGCCGGCGGGGATCGTCCAGTAGCCGCGCCGCGGTTCGATCGCGCGTCTGCACAACAGGATCTTGCCCTGCCACTCGGGGACGCATCCCGCGATGATGCGCGGGTTCTCATAGTGGATGGTCTTGCAGGCCGTGCAGACGGCGCGCGGCAGATGATCGCCGTCCGGAATCAGACGTTCGACGGGGGCGCCGCAGGCGGAACAGAACTTCATTGGCGATGGAGCAGGTGCACGCCGCGATGGTAGCAACTTCATCCGGGCCGCGACATTGACGAGCCGGCCGGACGAGCCTCGTCCTGGAACCGCGCTGCCGCCAGGTGCGTTCAGCACGGCGATTCTCAGCCTGTGATCGTTCACCAGACGATCGCCTCCCATTCCAACAAGAAGGTTTCCGAGGTGCGACTTGGATCCGCAGCGACCGTCTTCGAGCGACGAAGGTTCGGATCTGTTCATCGGCGGCGGACCTCTGGCCGAGCACATGCGCAGGTGCGACTGGCGCGCGACGTCGATCGGCGCGCCGGGGGACTGGCCGCAAAGCCTGCGCTCCATGGTTCGCATCCTGCTGACGTCCCGCTATCAGATGTGGATGGGTTGGGGCAGGGATCTCGCCTTCTTCTATAACGACGCCTACCGGCCGACGCTGGGAGAGAAGCATCCGTGGGCGCTCGGACAGCCGGCCTCGGTCGTCTGGCGCGAGATCTGGCCGGAGGTGGGGCCGCTCGTCGATCAGGTCATGACGACGGGCGAGGCCACCTACAACGAAGGCATGCTGCTGTTCCTGGAGCGCAGCGGTTTTTCCGAGGAGACGTACCACACGTTCTCCTACAGCCCGCTGTTCGACGACGACGGCTCCATCGCCGGGCTGCTCTGCGTGGTCGTGGAAGAGACGGAGCGGGTCATCGGTGCGCGACGGCTCGCGACGCTGCGCAAGCTCGCCTCTGCACTGTCGCAGACATCGGCGCAGGCGCAGCTGTTTCGCGCGGTGCAGGACGAACTCGGCGACAACCTGCAGGATCTGCCGTTCACCGCCGTCTACCTGTTCGACGACGAGAGCGACAGCGCGACGCTGGTCGCCTCTTCCGGCATCGATGCAGGCCATCCCGCTGCGCCGCTCGAGATCGAGACCGGCCGGCATCCGTGGGCGCTGGGCGCGATCCAGGGCACCGATTCCGTCGTGGTCGTGCCGGATCTCGGCGAGAAATTCGCGGCAGTGCCCAGCGGTGCGTGGCAGCTGCGGCCGAATGCGGCATTGCTGGCGCCGATCGCCGAGCCCGGCGCGACGCGGGCCGCGGGATTTCTGGTCGCTGCGGCCAATCCGCATCGTCGCGTCGACAACGGCTATCGCGATTTCGTCAGCCTGCTCGCGGGCCAGATTGCCGGAGCGCTGGCGAATGCGCGCGGCTTCGAGCAGGAGCGCAAGCGCGCCGAAGCCCTCGCCGCGATCGATCATGCCAAGACGACCTTCTTCTCCAACGTCAGCCATGAATTCCGTACCCCTCTGACGCTGATGCTCGGTCCGCTGGAGGAGCTGCTGGCGACGCCGGCGTTCTCGGAAGAGATGGCGCGCACGCAGGCGCAGGTGGCGCATCGCAACGGCATGCGGCTGCTGCGACTGGTGAACAGCCTCCTCGACTTCGCCCGCCTCGAAGCGGGCCGGATGAATGCCTTCTACGAGCCGGTCGATCTGGCTTCGTTCAGTGCGGAGATCGCCTCGAGCTTTCGTTCGGCCATCGAGAAGGCGGGTCTTGCGCTGACGGTCGATGCGCGAGCCCTGCCCGAGCGCGTCCACGTCGATCCCGACCTGTGGGAAAAAGTGCTGCTGAACCTGCTGTCGAATGCGTTCAAGTTCACCTTGAACGGCGGCATCACGCTGACCGTCGATACGACGACCGACCGCCGCAACGCAGTCGTCTGCGTGACGGATACCGGCATCGGCGTGCCGGAAACCGAAATCCCGCGACTGTTCGAACGCTTCCACCGCGTCGAAGGCGCACAGGGACGCAGCTTCGAGGGCTCGGGCATCGGGCTCGCGCTGGTGCAGCAACTCGTCCGGCTGCATGGCGGCGACGTGTCGGTGCGCAGCGAACTCGGTCGCGGTACGACTTTCAGCGTCAGCCTGCCTTTCGGCACGGCGCATCTGCCCGCCGACAAGCTGCGTCAGGAGCGCAGCGGACCGACTGCAGTGAAAGCGCTGCCCTTCGTCGAAGAAGCGCTGCGCTGGGTTCACGAAGCCCCCGACATCGCGCCGCCGCAGACCACTCCATCGCATCAGCCCAGCCGCAGGATCCTGCTCGCCGACGACAACGCGGACATGCGCGATTACGTGACCCGGCTGCTGGGCACGCAGGGATACCTGGTCGAAACCGCGGTGGACGGGCAGCAGGCGCTGCAACGGGCGCGCGCGGGGAATTTCGATCTCATTCTCGCCGACGTGATGATGCCCAACCTGGATGGTTTCGGGCTGTTGCGCGCCATTCGCAGCGACGCGCGCCTGGCGAGCATCCCCGTCATCATGCTCTCGGCGCGTGCCGCCGACGAAGCGAAGTCCGAAGGCATCGAGGCGGGCGCCGACGACTATCTGGTGAAACCGTTCGTCGCCCGTGAACTGCTGGCGCGCATTCACACGAACATCGAGATGGCCGCCATCCGGCGCGATGCGGCGCGCGCAATCATGCAGAGCGAACAGCAGCGCCTGATCAGTCAGGAGCGACTGTCCCGCGCGCTCGCGACCGGAAGGGTGGCCGTCTACGAATGGAACGTGTCCACGGATCGCCTCAGCATCTACGGCCAGCTCGCGGACGCGTTCGGCGTCGGCATCGAAGCCGCGGCCGACGGCCTGCCGCTCGCGACGTTCTTCGAAGGCGTGCATCCCGACGATCGCGAACGTACCGCAGCGCTGGTGACGAAGACCGTGGAGACGGGCGCGCCGTTCGAAGCGGAGTATCGAGTTCTGGCCGCCGACGGACCGCGCACCGTACTGTCGCGCGGCCAGATCGAAACGCTGCCGTCGGGCGAACGGAATTTCACCGGCGTGCTGATCGATCTCACGCAGGAGAAAGCCGCCGAAGCACAGATGCGCGAGCAGCAGCGCGCGCTCGAAGTGCTCAACCGGGTCGCCGCCATCATCGCCGGCGAACTCAAGACCGAGTCGGTGGTGCAGGCGATCACCGATGCGGGCGTCGAACTGATCGGCGCGCAGTTCGGCGCGTTCTTCTACAACGTCATCGACGCGGCCGGCGAGCGCTACACCCTGTACACGCTGTCGGGCGCGGCGCCGGAATCGTTCGCGAAATTTCCCATGCCGCGCAAGACGGCGGTGTTCGGACCCACGTTCGACGGCGTGGGCGTCGTTCGCGCCGACGACATCACGCGCGATCCCCGCTACGGCCGCAGCGAGCCCTATCGCGGCATGCCGCCCGGACATCTGCCGGTGCGCAGCTATCTGGCAGTGCCCGTGAAATCCACGAGCGGCGAAGTGCTCGGCGGACTGTTCTTCGGTCACGCGCAGACCGGGCGATTCGGTGCTGAGACGGAGGAACTCATTCTGGGCCTCGCGGCCTCCGCGGCGGTCGCGATGGAGAATGCGCGGCTCGTGCAGGCGGCGCAGCGCGAGCTGGTGCAGCGGCGGCGCGCAGAAAACGAACTGCAGCTGTTGAACGCAACGCTGGAGAAGCGCGTCCGGGACGAAGTCGCCGAGCGCACGCGCGCAGAAGAGGCATTGCGACAGGCGCAGAAGATGGAAGCCGTCGGTCAGCTGACCGGCGGCGTCGCGCACGACTTCAACAATCTGCTGACCGTCATCATCGGTGGCCTGGATACCATCCGTCGTTCGAGTCCGGCCACGGACGAGGCGCGCATTCGCCGCGCGGCCGACATGGCCCTGCAGGGTGCGCAGCGTGCGGCGCATCTCACCTCGCGCCTGCTGGCCTTCTCCCGCCGCCAGCCGCTCGATCCGAAGCCGCTGGACCTGAACGTCCTGGTACGCGACATGACCGAGCTGCTGCATCGCACGCTCGGCGAAACCATCGAACTCGAAGGCATTCTCGCGCCGCGGCTGTGGCTGGCCGAGGTGGATCAGAACCAGATCGAAAGTGCCATCGTCAATCTCGCGGTGAACGCGCGCGATGCGATGGAAAACGGCGGCAAGCTCACGATCGAAACCGCCAACACCGATCTCGATGAACGATACGCGGCCACCGATGCGGAAGTGATTCCCGGGCAATACGTCATGGTGGCGGTCAGCGATACCGGTTCGGGAATGTCGCAGGACGTGCTGGCGCGCGCCTTCGAGCCGTTCTTCACGACGAAGGACGTGGGGCGCGGCACGGGTCTCGGCCTCAGCATGGTGTACGGCTTCGTCAAGCAATCCGGCGGCCACGTCACGATCTACAGCGAAGTCGGGCAGGGCACGACCGTGAAGCTGTACTTCCCGCGCTATCACGGCGGCGCCCCCGTCGTCGCGCCGGTGCCGAGCGTCGAAGTGCCGCGCGCGAGCCGCGAGGAAGTGATTCTGGTCGTCGAGGACAATGCCGACGTACGCAGCTACAGCACGATGGTGCTGGCGGAACTCGGCTATCACGTGCTCGAGGTCGGCGATGCGGAAAGTGCGCTGGCGATATTGCAGACGTCAGCCCGCGTCGACCTGCTGTTCACCGACGTCGTGCTTCCCGGCAAGTCGGGCAAGATCCTCTCGGACGCGGCGCGCGAACTGCGACCCGACCTGCGTGTGCTCTACACGACGGGCTATTCGCGCAATGCCATCGTCCATCACGGACGGCTGGATTCGGGTGTGCAGCTCATCGGCAAGCCCTTCACGTTCGAGCAACTGGGGCAGAGGATTCGCGATCTGCTCGACAAGCCGTAAGGACACGGTCGCCGTTTCCGCATCTGCGTTCGCTCGCGTCCTCCCGGATGCGGCTGTGGCGTGGATGCATCGTTTTTGCACTGCCAAACAAGCGTGAGCCGTTCGCTGCCTTTGTGGCAGTGCGTTGCCGTGCGGACCTGCCTGTCAACGGTGAAATATGCCTGAAACAGCAGGGTTTCATTACTCGAACGGAAAAAGCCCGGTGAGGTACTAGACACCGCTGTTGATAAATTGGAAACTAATCGCAGTCCAAGAAGAGTAGTTGAGTTGTCTACGTGCCATCGATGCCGCAGACGGCAACGTACTCATAAAGTAGTGCTGCGGTCATCAGGCGGGGGCAGGCGACGGTGCTGAAAATCAACGGCGAGCTGCGTGTGCCGGCGGCTACAGGTGTCCAGCGGGCCCTGTCCATTTCCGCCATGCCGTTCCCGACTCTCGCGCCGCGTCCAGTTCAACTGATCGCATCGCCGTAACGATGCGGCTCGATGTCCGATTCGTACTGTTCGCGGACATCGCCAGCCGGCGCAGTCCAGCAGATTCCATTTCGATGTGCCCGCAACGACGCACCGGCCGTGTCGGCGGCGCAGTGCAGGCGCTAGTCAACGTTTTTTCCTCGGATGGGTTGATCGTTATCAAAGGGGGACACCCATGAAGACTCGCAGATTGATGTTACTGACGGGCTCGAGCCTGCTGGCCATCGCGACCAGCACGCCGGCTCAGGACACGGCCGGCGCCGGCTTCCAGCTGGAAGAAGTGGTGGTGACCGCACGCCGTCGTGCAGAAAGTCTGCAGGACGTTCCTCAGACGGTCGATGCCGTAACCGCCGAAGACGTTGCGAAGCTGAATTTCCAGAACTTCACCGACGTCCAGGCCATCGTGCCCGGCCTGACCATGAGCAGTGGTGCAACCGGTTACACGACGGCTGCAACGATCCGCGGCGCCTCATTCCAGGTCGAATCCAGTGCGACGCCGACCGTCGAGTTCTATCTGAACGACGGCCCGATCCAGTCGGCCCTGCTGTTCCAGCAGATGTACGACATCGGTCAGATCGAAGTGCTGCGCGGCCCGCAGGGCACGCTGCGTGGCCGTGCTTCCCCGTCCGGCTCGATCACCGTTACCACCAAGCAGGCGGATGTCTCCGAATTCGGCGGTTATGTGAGCGCCCTGGGCACCGATCAGGATGCCTACCAGGGCCAGGCGGCCATCAATCTGCCGATCATCCAGGACAGCCTGGCTTTGCGCATCGCAGGTATCTACGACGAGAACGAATACGATCACGTCGAGACCACCGACGGTCAGAAGCCTTCGCAGAGAACCAAGAGCGGTCGCGCTTCGCTGCGCTGGGAGGCGGGCGACGTTTTCACTGCGAATGTCATGTATCAGTACCTCGAGCGCGATCTGAAGGCATTCGATCAGTACTCGTCGTTCTTCCTTGCGAATGGTTCGACGGCTCCTGCAGGCGTACAGACGATCCGGCCGGAAGATCGTCTCAGCGTCTTCACCGACGGCGGGCGTCCGACGACGCAGCAGATCGATATGGCGACCGCCCAGCTCGACTGGCGTTTGGGTGGCCAGAAGCTGAGCTACGTGGGCTCATGGAGCAAGCTTGACGTCCAGGCACAGTCGCCGCTGGATCTTGGCGGTGTCGTGCCCAACACCCCGGGATTCGCGCAGAGCCTCCACTCTCAGGCGGAGAGCAAGGCGCACGAATTGCGCCTGGCGTCCGAAGAGCGCCTCGCCGGCAGGTTCGATTACACGGTGGGTGCGTACTACCAGGAGTTCAGCAGTCCCAGCGATCTGACGAACTACACGTTGTTCGCCATACCGGTCGGCCCGTATACGCTGATGCCCGTCAGCGTGCCGCCGAATCCGACGTTGCCTCCGGGCGCTCCGGGAGGTTTGCTCGGTACTCCGATTTCGCGCCGCAGCAGCACGGAAGAAACGTCCGTCTTCGCCAATCTCACCTGGCATCTGACTGACCAGACCGAGATTTCCGGCGGTGCGCGTTACATCATCTTCAAGTCCGAGAGTTCGCTGACGCTGAACAATGCGCCTACGCCGGCGCAGAGCTTCGATGCCGAAGAGAAGCCCACGGTCTGGAACCTCGCCGCCTCGCATCGCTTCACCGAGGACTTCATGCTCTATGCGAACGTCGGCACCTCGTGGCGTGATGGTCCGGATGTCGTGGGTATCTTCAATCCTGAGCCCGTGACGCCGAACATTGCCGAGTTCACCCGGCTGGACTCCGAAGACTCGACGTCCTACGAAGTCGGTTTCAAGGCTGACTTCCTCGACGGCCGCATGCGCCTGAACGCGTCCGTCTTCCATCAGGACTTCGAGAACTTCCTCTATCGCGGTCCGCAGGTGTGGTACGTCAATCGGCAGCAGCCGGCGAGCCCGGTCCCGGGTCAGTTCAACTTCATGGCCAACGTGGACGGCACGATCGACGGTGCTGAAGTCGATCTCGCGATCCAGGCCACCGAGCGGTTCAATATCGGCCTGAACTTCGCCTATGCAAAAGGCGAGATGGACAATGGCGTCGTTGCCTGCAACGACTTCAATCAGGATGGCATTCCCGACCTGAACCCGCCGGCAAACCCGAGCCTTGCGCAGCTTCAGGCGATTCTGCCTGCCGGAGAGGACGTCGCTTCCTGCTCGGTGAACGACCGCATGTCGTTCGCGCCTGACTGGACGACGACGCTGCAGGCGGAGTACACCTTCCCCGTTACTGCATCCCTCGACATCTTCGGTCGCGGCCTGTACTCGTACTACACGAGCAACGAGCAGGACCCGAACAACCAGTATGACGATGTCGATTCCTATGGCCTGCTGAATCTGTATGCGGGTCTGCGCAGCAACGATGGTGCATGGGAAGTGTCCCTCTTCGCGCGGAACGTGCTGGATGAGCAACTGGTGCTGAATCGCGGCAGCGCGGCCGCTTCGACTCCTTTCAGAAATCTGGCTGCCGGAGGCGCAGGTCAGTCTCTGGCCGGTCCTTACATGACGACCAGCATGACGCCGCTGCAGGAGTTCGGCCTGAGCGTCCGCTACTCCTTCGGCTCGCGCTGACAAGTCATCAGGAAGCTCCCGGCGAGAGGTCCTTTCGCCGGGCTGCTTCTGCAGTCCCCTGCGCGGCATGCCCCTCCGGGTATGTCGCGTTTTCATTTGCGCGCCCCAGCTCGAATTCCGCCACCACGGCGAAGTGATCCGACGGATAGCGTCCTGCTTCGTGAGTCGTGACCGTCCTGGTCCGCAGTACTTCCGGTCCGCGAAACAGTATCCAGTCGATGCGCCGTTCCGGACGCCCGGTGAAGTCGTGGAATGTGCCGTCGGGCCCGCTGCGTTCGGGTGATGTCGTCCATGCGTCCGCAAGCAGGGCGGTGAGCAGCGCGTGGACGTCACCGTCCGGCGTCGTGTTGAAGTCTCCCGTGAGAATGATGTTCTCGTTGCGAGGCAATGCCTCCAGGCGCGTGCGGATCAGCTTCGCGCTGCGCAGGCGCGCCGTCTCGTCCTCGTTGCGATAGGGAAAGTGCGTGTTGTAGAGCGTGAACGTTGCGCCATCGGCGCGGTGCTTAAACCGCGCCCACGTGACGAGCCGCGGATACAGGTTCCCCCAGGTTCGACTGCCCGGCGTATCGGGAGTATCGGAAAGCCAGAAGTTGCCCGAGTCGAGCACGCGCAGACGGTCCTTGCGATAGAAGATACCCATGTGTTCGTCGTCGTCGCCGCCGCGACGGCCGGTACCGAACCACACGTACTCGGGCAGTCGGGCGACCAGTTCGTCGCCCTGTCGCTTGAACAGTTCCTGCGTGCCGATGATGTCGGGGGCTTCGGACCGCAGCATCCGGACCGCGAGATCGCGCCGCAGATCCCAGTGGTTGGCGCCGTCGTCCGGCGTGAGCAGGCGGATGTTGAATGTCATCACGCGCAGCGGCTGCGCCGTGGCCGGCGCTGCGATCAGCAGCGACGCAGCGAGACACCACGGAAGTCTCCGCAGGAAATTCAGCCAGGAATCATGTCGTGACATCGCGGCAACTCCAGATCCAGCGGCGGCACGATGGCGACTCCGAAGCGCCGCGCTTTCCTGCGCAGTTTCAGCAGGGCCCTGTCCTTCGTGATGAGCGCATCCGCCCGCGCATGGTAGGCGAGGGCAAGAAAAGGCTGGTCGTCGCGGTCGCGACAGCGCGGAAAGCCTGCGGGCAACAGCCATTCTTCGCGACTGAAGCCGTCCGGCATGGGCGCGAGAATCGCCGCGGCGAGATAGCGATCCAGAATCCGGCGCTGCTCGACGGCGGCCAGTCGGCATTGCGGATAGGAGAGCACGCGCTCCAGTTCATCGATGGCGTGCTGGTGAACGAGCGCCTGCGCGCGTCGCGTCTCGATCGCTGTCGTCAGGTGGTGCGCCGCGCGATCGCGAAACACGAAGCAGTCGAGGACGATGTTCGTGTCCAGCACCAGGCGCGGCGGCGTTCCGCTCGGGGCATCCGGAATGTGTGCATCCGTCTCTGGGGCGCTATCCCTGCTCATGCTGTCGTCCTTCGGTTCGAAAGATCAGAAGCGCTGGACCTGTTCGGTGGCCCAGGTCCTGCCGTTGCCCGCTTCGTTCAGGGGAACGCATCCGCGAAATGGGCCGGGCGCGGGGTTGTATTGCAGCACCTTCGTGGCTGCCGCCTGCGAAGTGAAGTAGCCCAGCAGCGTGAGTTCGCGCGTCATCAGGATGAACGGCCTCGCAAAGGGGCCGGGACCTCCATGAACCCGTTCGGCAGCCATCGCCGCTGCCGTGACTGCTCTGACGTGCTCGATCCGGACATTGCGTTCCAGGTGCAGGAAGTCGTCGGCATGCTGCGCGCGAGCTTGCGAATCGAACTCATCGAGTCCGGCCAGGAAGCGGCCCTGATCCTGCTTCGGGTACACGGCTTCGAGCATGCGGTCGATCAACGCCGGCACGCCGACATCCTTCGCTCCCGGCGTATCCGTGCGTGGAATCAGGATCTCCGCCACTTCGCCGACCAGCGCAGCCTGTGCGGACGTCAGAAAGACCGGTTGCCAGTTCGCCTCCGGTTTCGCAGTACAGCCATTGAGGATGCCCATCAAGGCGGGGGCCGAGAGGGCGCCGCCCATCAGCCAGGCCGCCTGCTGCAGCGCTTCGCGTCGATTCATGTCGCCGTCCTCAGAGATTCATGCGCTTGAGTTCTTCGACCGCGTGATCGGCCGCGCGCGCGGTCAGGGCCATGTAGGTGAGCGATGGGTTCTGGCAGGCGCTCGACGTCATGCAGGAACCGTCGGTGACGTAGACATTCCTGCAGGCGTGCAACTGATTCCATTCGTTGAGCACGGAGGTTTTCGGATCGCGTCCCATGCGCGCGGTGCCCATCTCATGAATGCCGAGGCCCATGCTGTAGCCGCGATCGTACGCGCGAACGTTCCTGTAGCCGGCGGCTTCGAGCATGGTGGCTGCCTCGCTGGCCATGTCGAGGCGCATCCTGCGCTCGTTCTCGCCGATGCCGGCATCGAAGTCGAGCGTAGGCAGTCCGTGCCTGTCCTTCCTGTCGCGGTTCAGCGTGATGCGATTGCGATGATCGGGAAGGATTTCACCGAAGCCGCCGAGGGAGACGGACCAGGGACCGGGCGTCGCTGCGGTCTGCTTCAGTTCCTCGCCCATCACCGGATCGCTCATGAGCCGCGTCCAGTTGCGCCGCGAGGCACCGCCCTGGTAGCCGAAGCCGCGCAGGTAGTCGCGTTTGTCCTTGCCGACGTTGACGAAGCGCGGGACGTAGATGCCGTTGGGGCGCTGGCCCACGTAGTACTGATCATCGAATCCTTCGGCGAGCGCGACGGCACCGACCTGCAGGTGATGATCCATGATGTTGCAGCCCAGTTCGCCGCTGTCGTTGCCGAAGCCGTCGGGGAAACGTTTCGAGATCGAGTTCATCAGGATGTGCGCCGTGCCGAACGTCGATGCGCACAGGAAGATCACGCGTGCGCTGAACTCGTGGTGTTCGCCGGTTTCGGAGTCCAGCACGCGCACGCCGCTCGCCCGGCCGGCCTTTTCGTCGTACACCAGTTCGTACACGACCGAGTCCGGTCGCAGCGTCATGTTGCCGGTCTTCTCGGCCGCGGGCAGGGTGCTGGAATTGCTGCTGAAATAGGCACCGAACGGACAGCCGCGAATGCACAGGTTGCGGCTCTGGCAGGTGCCGCGCTGCGGGCTGTGGGCCAGCGGCGCAGTCAGATGCGCCGTGCGACCGATCGTCATGACGCGCCCGAACTTCTCGGCGAGCGATTTCTTCAAGTGCCTTTCGACGCAGTTCATTTCCATCGGCGGCAGGAAGGCACCGTCGGGCAGTTGCTCCAGTCCTTCGCTCTGACCGCTCACGCCGATGAAGCGTTCGACGTACTCGTACCACGGCTCGACATCGCGGTAGCGGATCGGCCAGTCGACGGCCACGCCGTCCCTGGCATTCGCCTCGAAGTCCATCGGACTCCAGCGATACGACTGCCGTCCCCACACCAGCGAACGTCCGCCCACGTGATAGCCGCGCACCCAGTCGAAGGGTCGCGTCTCGCTGTAGGGATGCTCGGTATCGTCGACCCACCAGTGCTTGGTGGCCTGGGTCACGACATAGTTGGTGCGCGCTGCGGTCGCGTGACGTTCGAGATCTTCCCGGGTCGCGCGACCGCCGTAGGGCAGTTCCCACAGGTCCTTCGTCGCCGTCGGATAGTCGCCATGACGCACCATGCGTCCGCGATCGAGCACCAGCGTCTTCAGTCCTTTCCCGGTCAGTTCCTTGGCGGCCCATCCACCGCTGATGCCGGTGCCGACGACGATCGCGTCGAAGGAGTCGTTCTTGTCGGGCCCCATTGCCGCACTCGCAGTCACCCCTGATGCGGCGACTGTAACGCGAACGGATTGCCACATTGAAGCACTGGAATTACGGCGGGCGTCGAACTATTGACGACGCAATGTGGTCGCGTGTCGCTACGACACCAGGTCATAACATCATCGAGCGCAATCCCTGCGGCGAGAGCACGTGCTCCACGCCGAGCACGACGGCGCCGACGGTTCCGGCGCGGTTGCCGAGCGTGCTGAGTTCGACCGACAGCCTGCGAGTGGCCAGCGGCAAGGCGCGTCGATAGACGACGGAGCGAACGCCCGCCAGCATTTCATCGCCGTACTGGGTCATGCGTCCGCCGAGCACGATCACGGCGGGGTTGAAGAAGTGCACGAGCATGGCGATCACTTCGCCGATCTCGCCGGCGGCAGTGCGGACGAGGCCGGAAAGCTGAGCCTCATTGGCCTCGGCGGACTGAACCGCGTTGCCGCCGCTGTCGGCGCCGGCCTTGCGCAGGATCGCCGCGTACGAGGCAAAGGCTTCGATGCAGCCCACGGCGCCGCAGCGGCAGACAGCGTCATGTCCCGGCACGCGAACATGTCCGATGTCCCCGGCCGCACCGTCGGCCCCGCGATGCAGCTGTCCATCGTGCGTGACGATGCCGCAGCCGATCCCGGTCGATGCCTTGACGTACAGCAGGGGACATTGCGAAGCAGGACGACATCGCGCTTCGCCCAGCGCCATCAGGTTGACGTCGTTGTCGACGAGTACCGGTGCCGCGAACGTTTCCTGAAAGGACTCCGGAACGGGATAGTTGTCCCATCCCGGCATGATGGGCGGGCGTACCGGGACGCCGCTTGCAAAGTCCACGGGAGCGGGCAGACCCACGACGACGAGACGCACACTGCCTGACGGTACCTGATGCTCCGCGAGCATCTGGAGGAACTCGGCGCGCACCTCCGCGAGCACGGTATCGGGTCCACGCGCGACATCCGTCCTGATCGAACGCTCCGCGAGGAAATGCTGGCCGAAATCCGCGATGGCCAGTCGTCCGCGAGCGGCGCCGATGTCGGCAACCAGAATGACGCCGGCTTGCGGATTCAGGCTCAGCACCGACGGCGGTCGACCGCGCGCTCCCGCTTCCGCCTCGTGCTCGGCGATCAGGCCGATCCGCAGCAGCGGCGCCAGATGCTCGGAGACGGTCGAGCGCGCGAGTCCAGTGACGCGTGCGAGTTCGGAGCGCGAGGTCGCCTGTCCGGAGGCGACCAGCCTGGCGAGATAGCTGCTGAGGTTCAGCGCGTGACTGGTTTGCGCGGGCGTCGTCCGCGGCAAACCCAGGTTCAACCAGGGGAGCATGGTCTGTCTCTTTTCGTCGATGTCCGAACTAAACCTGTCGATATACAGACGGTGGGCGCAGATTTATTCTGGCAGAAAGAACACCGATGAGTCCGACCGAGGGGGCGCCATGTGGACGCGACGTCGTTTCCTGCAAAGTTCTTCCCTGGCCGTGGCGGCGATGACCTGCCTTCCCGCTGAGGCCTCGCCGGCGAAAGGGCCGCTCGGACGGCCGATCGGCTTGCAGATCTACACCGTGCGCGAAGCCGCGGCGAAGGATCTGCCCGGCACCCTGAAAGCCATCGCAGACATCGGCTACACCGAACTCGAACTGGCCGGTCCGGCGCGACCGGTGAGCGAGATGCGCGCGCTGCTCGCCGACACCGGCCTCAGCATTCCCAGCATGCACGCCAACATGGCCGATCTGCAGGCCCATGCACAGCAGCGCGTTGACTACGCAAAGGAACTGGGTGTCCGGCATCTGGTGTGCTCCTTCCCGTCGACCGCCGATGCGCGTTCCATTCCCACCGGTTCGCTCGGTGCGGGAATGACGCTCGATGACTGGAAGTGGAATGCCGAACAGCTGAACCGGTTCGGTGAACTGGCCCGCAAGGCCGGTGTGCGTTTCGGCTATCACAATCACAACATCGAATTCCGTTCCTTCAATGGCGTTCCTGCTTTCGATGAACTGCTGCGCCTGACCGATCCCACGCTGGTGTCGTTCGAGCTGGACATCGCGTGGGTCGTCACGGCGGGCCAGGATCCCGCGGCCTATCTGAAGAAGTACGCGAATCGGATCACGCAGCTGCACGTGAAGGATGTGCGCAAGGATCTGCGCGTCACCACCGAGCTGCAGGCGCAGACGACCGAGGTCGGCAGCGGCGCGATCGACTGGAAGGCGCTGTTTGCGGCGGCGGACCCGAAGCACATCCAGCATTGCTACGTCGAGCAGGAGAATTTCGATCGCAGTCCGCTGGAGTCCATCAGGATCAGCTTCGACTACCTGAGCAGGCTCGGCGCGGCATCCTGATTCCACCCGAGGACGCAGCATGGCGATGATCAAGGGGCCGGGTATTTTCCTGGCACAGTTTGCCGGCAGCGAACCGCCGTTCGATGACCTGCGCACCATCGCCCGATGGGCCGCGAAGCTGGGCTACAAGGGCGTGCAGATTCCGACCTGGGAGTCGCGCCTGTTCGATCTCGATCGTGCAGCCGAGAGCGCTACCTACTGCGATGAAGTCAAGGGAATGCTGGCGCAGGAGGGCATCGAGATCACCGAACTGTCGACCCACTTGCAGGGGCAACTGGTCGCCGTGCATCCGGCTTACGACGAAGCCTTCGACGGCTTCGCGCCGCCGTCGCTGCGCCGCAATCCGCGCGCGCGCCAGCAGTGGGCCGTGGAACAGCTGCGCAAGGCGGCGCGCGCCTCCGCCCGGTTGGGACTCAAGGCGCATGCAACGTTTTCGGGTGCGCTGGCGTGGCCCTATCTTTATCCGTGGCCGCAACGTCCGGCGGGTCTGGTGGAGACGGCCTTCGACGAACTCGCCAGTCGCTGGCGTCCGATCCTGGATGCGTTCGATGCCGCGGGCGTCGATCTCTGTTACGAGATTCATCCGGGCGAAGACCTGTTCGATGGCGTCACGTTCGAACGTTTTCTCGAACGCGTCGGCAATCATCCGCGCTGTCACATGCTTTATGACCCGAGCCACTTCGTGCTGCAGCAGCTCGACTATCTCGGCTTCATCGATGTCTACCATGCGCACATCCGCATGTTTCATGTGAAGGATGCGGAGTTCAGGCCGAGCCCTCGTCAGGGCGTGTACGGCGGCTATCAACCGTGGATCGACCGTGCAGGCCGCTTCCGCTCGCTCGGCGATGGCCAGGTCGATTTCAGCGGCATCTTTTCCAAGCTGACCCAGTACGGCTACGACGGCTGGGCGGTGCTGGAATGGGAATGCTGCATCAAGCATCCGGAGCAGGGCGCCGCCGAAGGCGCGCCGTTCATTCAACGGCATCTCATCCGCACCACCGACAAGGCCTTCGATGATTTCGCGAATGCCGGCACGGACGCGGCGGCCAACCGTCGGATGCTGGGGCTCGAGTAGTGACTGCACCCAGGCTCAGGCTTGGAATGGTGGGCGGCGGGCGCGGCGCCTTCATCGGCGGCGTGCATCGCATGGCGGCGCGTCTGGATGACCGCTACGAATTCGTCGCCGGCGTGCTCTCGTCGGATCCGCAGCGTGCGCGGGACAGCGGCGCCGACTTGCGGCTCGCGCCCGATCGTTGCTATGCCACGCTCGATGAAATGCTCGACAGGGAGCAGCAGCGCGCCGATCGCATCGATGTCGTGTCCATCGTCACGCCGAACCATCTGCATCATCGCGCTGCGAAGCAATGCCTCGAAGCCGGCGTGCACGTGATCTGCGACAAACCGCTGACGACCACGATCGCAGACGCCGAGGATCTCGTGCGCACCGCGCAACGGATGCAACGTGTCTTTGCCGTGACCTACAACTACAGCGGCTATCCGCTGGTCCGGCAGGCACGCCAGATGGTCGCGGAGGGACAGCTGGGCGAACTGCGCGTCGCCCAGATCGAATATGCGCAGGACTGGCTGGCGACCGATGTCGAAGCGGGCGGCAACAAGCAGGCGGCCTGGCGTGTCGATCCGCAGCGCAGCGGCGTGGCCGGCGCCATCGGCGATATCGGCACGCATGCCTTTCATCTGGCGGAGTTCATTGCGGGCGTGCAGGTGACGAAGCTCGCGGCCGATCTGTCGATTCAGGTGAGTGGCCGCCGACTGGATGACAACGGGCAGATGCTGCTGCGCTTTGCCAACGGTGCGAGCGGCGCGCTGTGGGCCAGCCAGGTTGCGCCGGGCAACGAGAACGGATTGCGCGTGCGCCTGTACGGTTCGAAGGCGGGTCTGGAGTGGTCGCAGGAGAATCCGAATCAGCTTCGCTTTGCGCCGCTTGGCGGACAGCCGCGCCTCATCACGCGCGGTGGGGCAGGGCTGGGCGGCGCGGCGACTGCGGCTTCACGCCTGCCGTCCGGACATCCGGAGGGTTACATAGAGGCCTTCGCGCAGATCTACTCGGACGCGGCCGATCTCATCACCGCTGCCAACGGCGGCGAGACTGCGCGCGACAACGCCTTGCTCGTGCCTACGGCGGCCGATGGTTTGCGCGGCGTGCGATTCATTCACGCCGCCGTGGAGTCCAGCCGGCGCGATGCCGCGTGGACCGCCGTGTAGCGTCCGACTGACGATCCGGGGGGAATGGATGAATACGACGACACAACCGACCCACAACACGTTATTCATCACCTGCTTTGCGGCGCTGGTCGCCACCTCGTTCTGTTTCGTGCTGCGAGCGTTCGTGGTCGACGATTGGGGGCATGAGTTCAATCTCTCGGCCACCCAGAAGGGCGAACTGCTGGGCGTCGGGCTCTGGCCGTTCTCCATCAGCATCGTGCTGCTGAGCCTGCTGATCGACCGGGTCGGATTTCGCGCGGTGCTGTGGGTGGCGGTGGCGTGCCATCTCATCGGCACGACGACGACATTGCTCGCCACCGGATACTGGTCGCTCTACGTCGGCACATTCGTGCTGGCACTGGGCAACGGCGCGGTCGAAGCGGCGGTGAATCCGCTCATCGCCACCGCCTACCGGCATGACAAGACCAAGTGGCTCAACATGCTGCACGCCGGTTGGCCCGGTGGATTGGTGTTGGGCGGGCTCCTGGCATTGGCCCAGGGCGGCGGCGTCGACTGGCGCTGGAAGATCGGCCTGGTCATCGTTCCCGTGATCGTCTACTCCATCCTGCTGCTGCGTCAGCGCTTCCCGGTGAGCGAACGGGTGGCGGCGGGCGTGTCCTATCGCGAAATGCTGGCCGAGGCGGGCTATGTCAGCGCATTGATCGTCGCCGCGCTCATCGTCATCGAAGTGGGGCGCGTGTTCGACTGGTCGCTGCTGCTGCAGGGCCTGCTCATCGTCGCCGCGACGGCCTTCTATGCCTGGTACACGCGCTCGCCCGGACGCGCGCTCTTCATCATCATGCTGATCATCATGATGCCGCTGGCCACGACGGAGCTCGGCACCGACAGCTGGATCACGTCGCTGCTCGAACCCGAAGTCGTCAGCATGGGGCTGCAACCCGGTTGGGTGCTCGTCTATACCTCCGCGCTGATGCTGGTGCTGCGACTGTTTGCCGGGCCGCTGGTGCATCGCTTCTCGCCGCTCGGCCTGCTGGCGCTGTGTTCGGCGATCGCGGCCGTCGGCCTGTATGGTCTGTCGCAGGCCACGGGGGTGGCGGTGTTGCTGGCGGCGACGATCTACGGTATCGGCAAGAGCTTCTTCTGGCCGACCTCGATCGGCTTCGTCGCCGAACAGTTTCCGAAGGGCGGTGCGGTCACGATGAACGTGCTTGCCGGCGTCGGCATGCTCGGCGTCGGCATCGTGGGCTCGGTGTTGCTGGGAACGATCCAGGATCGCGCCATCGGCCATTCCCTGGCGGCGCACGATGCGCAGCACGCCACCCAGCTGCACGCCACCTATTTCACCAGCGAGAAGACCGGCGTGTTCGGGCGTTACCTGGCGCTGGATGAGGCGAAAGTGAACGCCAGCGACGCGCAGACGCGCGCCGTGGTCGATGCCGTCGTCGCCGGAAGCAAGAAGACGGCGCTGAAATCCGTCGCGGTACTGCCGCTCATCATGCTGGCCGCGTATCTGTTGCTGCTGCTGTATTTCCGGCGGCAGGGAGGATATCGGGCGGTGGCATTGACGCAGTCGCCGCCCGCGGCCTGATTCTGGAACCCGCTGAGGAGGAGGCGCGTCGTGTCCCTGCGATCTGTCTTGACGGCCGTATCGATGGCCGCCGCTGCATTGTCCATGACCTCAACAGTACACACCGCGGAGCTCTGGCAGCCGCTCTTCAACGGCAAGGATCTCGATGGCTGGCGCCACGTCGGGCCGGGCCGCTTCGTCGTCGACGACGGCATCCTCAGAACCGAAGGCGGCATGGGATTGCTGTGGTACACGCGCGAGAAGTTCGGCAACGCGACCCTGCGCATCGTCTACCGCGCACCGCAGCCGCAGGACGCGGGAAATTCCGGCGTGTTCATCCGTATTCCCGAGGAGCCGACGGAGCCGTGGATGCCGGTGAACAAGGGGTACGAGGTACAGATCGACGAAAGCGATGACGACATGCATCGCACCGGCGTGCTGTATTCCTTCACCCGTGCGCGCGCGAAGCCCGAACCGCGCGAATGGAACACAATGGAAATCACCCTCGAGGGCAACCGTACGGTAGTGGTCGTCAACGGCGTGACCGTGACGGATTTTCGCGAAGGCGATGCCGTGCCGCCGAAGCTCAAGCCTTACGAACCCGAGCGTGGCCCGCGGCCCGACGCGGGGTATATCGGCCTCCAGAATCACGGTGATGGGGATGTCGTGCTGTTCAGGGAAATCAGCGTACGACGATAGGTGCAATTACCCTCGTGTCTGAGCGGGCGGACCCCGATGCTCCCTCCTGCAATCGCCGGGATAGATGAGTCTATTTTCGCGACCCCGGGTATACTGAACACCGCTGTTGCTTAGTGCGCAGGATCGGGCGGCATATCCCTAGATCGCCCACCCTCATTACGGCGCAGCATCACTTTTGCCAGGGGAATCAATGATGCAATCGCAAGCTCAGGCAGCGGCCAGGCTGGACGTCGAGCCGGCCGTTCTGGTCAATATCTACCGCCAGATGTCCAGGATTCGCGCCGTCGACAAGGCCATTCAGGCCGGGCTGTCCGGCGGCAAATTCCTGTTCAGCTACTGGCCGATGACCGGGCAGGAATCCATTCCCGCGACCATTTCGCAGCTCATCAGCAAGCGCGACTACATGGTCACGACGTACCGCGGCATTCACGATCAGGTCGCGAAGGGCGTGCCGCTGGCGGGCCTGTTCTCCGAAGCCCTCGGCCGCTTCGATGGCGTCAACAAGGGCAAGGGCGGGTCGCCGCACATCTCCGATCCCTCGTCCGGCTCGATGCTGACGACCGCCATCGTGGGCGGCGGTGCGCCGATCGCGAACGGCCTCGCGCTCGCGGCCAAGATGCGCACCGAGGATCGCATCACCATCGTCAACTTCGGCGACGGCGCCACCAGCATCGGCGCCGTTCACGAGGCCATGAATCTTGCCGGCGTGTGGAAGCTGCCCCTGATCTTCCTCTGCCAGAACAACCAGATCGGCGAATACACGCCGATTCCGGGTTACACCGCGAGCAAGGACTTCGCGTCGCGCGCTGCGGGCTACGGCTTCAAGGGCGTGAAGCTCGATGCCAACGACGTGCCGGCCTTCTATCAGGGCATGAAGAAGATCATCGAAGAAGTCCGTCGCGGCGAAGGTCCGATTTTCGTCGAAGCCCTGACCATGCGACTGGGTCCGCATGCCGGTGTCGGCGATACGAAGGAACTGTCGCGCGAAGCGCTGCAGGCCGCCAAGGAAGCCTGGCCGGTGCCGCGCCTGCGCGCGCAGCTGATCGAGGATGGCATCAGCACCGAACAGCAACTGGCGGAGATCGACGAAGCAGCGCGCCAGGAAGTCGATGCGGCGATCGCGCACGCGCTGGCCGCCACGCCGACGCCGCGCGAAGAAACGCTGATCGACGTCTACGCCGATCCCAGCGTTCCGCCGCGTCGCGGCCACTATCCGCGTCGCGAAGCGGAAGCCGAACCCGGGAGCGGTACGGGCAAGCCCATGCTCATGCTGGACGCGATTCGCGAAGCGCAGGACCTCGCGCTCGAACAGGATGCAGGCGTGTTCCTGCTCGGCGAAGACATCGGCGATCCGCCCGGCGGCGTGTTCGCGACGTCGCGGGGATTGCAGACCAAGTACGGCCCGGAGCGCGTGCGCGTCACGCCGATCGCAGAGACGGCGATCATCGGCGCCGGCATCGGCGCGGCGCTCGTCGGCATGCGTCCCGTGGCGGAAATCATGTTCAACGACTTCGCCGGTGTCTGCCTCGACCAGATCTTCAACCACGCCGCCAAGCAGCGTTACATGTCCGGCTCCGCCACGCACGTGCCGATGACGATCCGCATGATGGTGGGCGGCGGCACGGGCGGCTACGGCGCCCAGCATTCGCAGTCGCTCGAAGCCTGGCTGCTGCATACGCCAGGCCTGAAGGTGACGTTCCCGAGCACGCCGTTCGATGCGAAAGGGCTGCTGCTGAGCTGCATTTTCGATGAGGATCCCTGCGTGCAGCTGGAGTCGATCCGGTTGCTGCGCGGCGCGCGCGGTGAAGCGCCTGCCGGCGACTATCGCATTCCGCTGGGCGTCGCGAAGGTGCGGCGCGAAGGCTCCGACATCACCGTCGTGACCTACGGCTGGCAGGTGCAGGAATCGCTCGCCGCTGCCGAAGAGCTGGCGAAGGAGGGCATCAGCGTCGAAGTGATCGACCTGCGCACTCTCGTGCCGCTCGACTATCACCGCGTGCTGGATTCGGTGAAGAAGACGCGTCGTGCGCTCGTCGTCCACGCCGCCACGGAGTTCTGCGGATTCGGCGGCGAGATCGCGAGCACGGTGCACGAGGAACTGTTCTCGACGCTCAAGGCGCCCGTCGGCCGGTTCGGTGCGGACTTCGCGCCGATTGCCTACTGTCGCGACATCGAGCTGAATCAGATCCCGCAGGCCAAGTCCATCGCTGCCCGCATTCGCGAAGTCATCGCTTTCAAGTAATCAGGATTCATCCGCATGACCACACAGCTCACGATCCCGCGTCTCGAGATGTCCATGACCGAAGGCGTGCTCACCGAATGGCTGGTCGCCGATGGCGCCCAGGTCAACGAGGGCGATCCGATCTATTCGCTCGAGACGGGAAAATCGATCCAGGAGATCCAGTCCCCGGCCTCCGGACGTCTGACGCAGAAAGCCAGGGCCGGCGAGACCTATCCGGTCGGCACCGACATCGGCGAAATCGCCTGACGATGGAATCGTTGCCAGCGGCGTCGCGACGCCGCTGAGCTGCTTTCGTTTCGCGCGATGACCGCAGATACTCGCGGCTCGGGCGATTCATTGCGCGGGACTTCACCCAGGCGCGCCTAAGATGATCCATGCGCGAATCACTGCTGCTGCTGAAAACCGCTCCGCCACGACCGAGCCGCGTCGCGGCGACCCGACCGCGACTCGAGCATCGCTGGGCCGAGATCAGCGATCGCACGGCCATCCTGCTGACCGCGCCGCAGGGCTTCGGCAAGACCACGCTGATGGCGCAATGGCGCCGCAACTGGCTGGCGCGCGGCGCCTACGTGGCGTGGGCGGCGCTCGATGAACAGGATGAAGGCACCCGTCTGGTCGATCTGCTCCTGTTCGCATTACGTGAGGCCACCGGCCGGGACTCGTTCGCCAAGACCGCCGCACAGGTGCGTCTGCAGGCGCATCGGGAACTGGATGCGCTGACGGAACTGCTGGCGGAGGTCGCGGTGCTCGCGACCCAGACCGTCGTGATCCTCGACGACGCCCATCGCCTGCCGCAGCCGACGCTGCGCGAGCGTCTGGCGTATCTCATCAACAACGCGCCGCCCAACCTGCAGTTCGTCATCGGGTCGCGCCGGCCGCTCGAACTGCCGCTCACGGATCTGCTGGCGGCCGGCCGGCTCGCGGCGTTCGACGAGCGCGATCTGCGCATGGGTCTCGATGAAACGCTCACCGTGCTGCGCGCCCGCTTCGGCACGCGCATCGGACTGGATGACGCCGTGCGCCTGCACGATCTCACCGAAGGCTGGCCGCTCGGATTGCAGCTCGCGGCCTCGACGATCGAGAAGGCCGTCGATCTGCACGAGACCATCGGCCGCCTGAGCGCACGGCGCGGCGACCTGCAGCGCTTCTTCTTCGAATCGCTGATGTCGCGGCTGACGCCGGACGAAGCCGCGTTCCTGATCCGCATCTCGATCCTCGACAGCCTGACCGCAGAAGGCTGCGAAGCGGTCACCGGCAATCCGCGCTCCGCGTCCTATCTGCTGAGCCTGGCCGAGGATTCCCCGATCATGGTCGCCGACGAGGAGCGCACGCGCATGAGCCTGCATGCGCTCGCGCGCGATTTCCTGCTCGGACAGTTCGACCGGCTCGATCCGGCGGAGCAGCGTGCATGCCATCGTCGCGCGGCGGCCTGGTGCGAGAGTCATGCGCAGATCCATGAAGCGGCGCGTCATGCGTTCGCCGCCGGCGACGAAACGCTGGCGGTGGCCTGTATCTCGCAGTGTCTGGCGGACATCGCGCGCGAGGGACGTCTCGGCGAGGCGCATGAGTGGATTCGCAGATTGCCGCCGGAGGCGATGTCGCGGGACGTGCGGCTGCAGCTCACCGTCGCGTGGATCACGGCGATGGGCGATGAGGCGGCCAGCGTACCGGCGCTGCTGGAGCCGATCGCGCGTCATCCGCAGTTCGACGAGGAATGCCGCTTCGAAGCGGCGCTCATCCTGGCGGCGAGCGCGGGCTTCCGCGACCAGCCCGGCGTGATCGCCGATGCATTGCGCGAATGGAGCGGGCCGCTGCGGTCGGCGACGCCGCTGCATGTCGTGGCGTTTGCGAATTCGCAGGCCACGCTCGCGTTTCACGAAGGCGACATGGAGAAGATCCGTCAGCTGCTCGGCACCATCGTGGTGTCGGTGCCGCGCACGCCGGCGATGCGGTTGTCGCTCGCTTTCAGCGACCTGCACGTCGGCCTGAGCCACCTGATGGAGGGCAATCCCGCGAAGGCGATTGCAGTGTTGCAGCCGAGCCTGGAAGCAGCTGAGAACGAAATGGGCCGCCGCAGCCTGGTCGCCGGCATGTTCGCGGGGGCGCTCGCGGGTGCGTTCATGATGCACGACGCGCCCGAGCAGGCGCTGGCGACGCTCGCCGACCGGCTCGACGTGATCGAGCGCGGCGGCACCTCGTATCCCATCATCCTCGCCTATCGCACGCTCGCGTTCATCGCGCTGCGCAATCGCGACGAGGCGCGGGCGCTCGACATTCTCGCGGCGCTGCACGATCTCGGCGTCAGTCGCGACCGGCCGCGCATCGTGTTGAGCAGCCTCGCCGAGCAGGTGCGACTGCATGCGCTGCGCGGACGCACGGATACGGCGGCGGAATTGCTGGAGCGGGTCCGCGCAATGCAACCGGTGTTCGAACAACACGAATACAGCGTGCTTCGCGCCCATTTCACCGGCGTCATGGCCGTCGCGACCGCCTATGTCGAACTGGCGCGGTCGCATCTCGAGGCAGCGGAGGCCGCATTGCGCACGGCGGCGAATGCGATGCCGGCGAGCATGCGGCGCAGTGTCGGCATGTTGATCATCCGCGCGCTGCTGGCGCTGGTCGCTCATGAGCGCGGCCGCGAGGGCGCGCAGGAGATGCTGGCGGAAGTGCTGAGTCTTGCGGAACTGGCCGGCATGCGCCGGGCGATCGAGGAGGCGCATCCGCGGCTTGCAAACATGCTGGCGGCGGCGAGCCATCCGGCGCCTGCTGATGAGAAGCCGCCGCGCAAATCCGTGCCGCAGCCGGGCGCGGCGCAGGCCGCCTCGGGCCTGCTCACGCCGAAGGAAGCGAACATCCTTTCGCTGGTCGTCACCGGCAAGGCGAACAAGGAAATCGCGCGCGCCATGGACATCAGCGAGACCACCGTGAAGTGGCACCTGCGAAACGTGTTCTTCAAGCTGAATGCCGCGACCCGCAAGCATGCGGTGGATCGGGCGCGGCTGCTGGGGCTGATCGACGGCTGAAGCGCCGCTTTCTTCCTGTAGGTCAGGCTTCAGCCTGACTCTGAAAGAGGCCGGCTCAAGCCGGCCCCACAGTAAGAAAAAAACACCTTCCGATCTCAGAACCGCTTGCGCAGCGTCAACCCATACGTGCGCGGCGGATACAAATACCCG
>NZ_DAINNK010000051.1:0-39337 GCF_036735925.1 Povalibacter sp. | reverse complement strand
CTCCGTGTGAAATTCTTCTACTCCGCGATCTTCGCCCCATCCACCCGGAAGCGCAGCGCCTGCAGCTGTTCCTGCGGCAGATTGCCCAGTCCCGTCGCGGCGGCGGCCTGTTCGCCCGGTTTGACGATCGCATCGATCACGACGCGATTGCCCTGTTGCAGGATGCGGCCCGAGCTGTCGACGAGCACGGGGGTGACCTGGATGTCGTTGAGCGCCACGGGCGAGCGGTTCTGGACGACCACGATGACGCGGCCCTGCGAATCGAGCTGGCCGGTGGTGGCGACGTAGTTGCCCGGGTTCTGCGGCAGATCCGTCTTCATGTATTCGGCCGCCGCGGCCTTGCCGATGGCGCTGTCCGAGGTTGCGGCGGCCTTGTAGTACTGCTGCGCCTTGGCCGTGTCGCCGCTGTCGCGCGCAATGTTGCCGAGGTAGTAGGCGGCGGGTGCAGTCGGCAGCAGCTGTGCGCTCTTCGTCAGCCATTCCTCCGCCTTCGCCTTGTCGCCGAGCTGCATCTGCGCGACGCCGCCGCCGAGATACGAGCCGAAGTAGGACGGATTGAGCTGGATCGCCTTCTGATAGTACGCAGCCGCCTGCTGCGGATTCTTTTCCGACAGCGAGATCTCGCCGAGGAATTCCTGGAAGCGCCCCTCCTGCGGGACCGCCTTTGCCGCCTCGCCGGCGAGCGATTTCGCCGTCGCCAGGTCCTTCTTGCGCGCGGCAGCCATCGCCTGGTCGAACTTGTCGTACGCCGGTTTCATCTGGCGCAGCTGCTGTGTGGCGGCGGCGTATTTCTCGGCGCCCACGTCGCCGCCGCGTCCCAGCTGTTCGGCGGTCCGCTTGTTCGTCGCCACGCGCTCCTCCGACGGCGGATGCGAGGCGAACAGTCCTTCCATCCAGCTCTGCTGCTTCGCGCCGCCGGCCTGCGACAGACGCACGAAGGTTTCCTGCAGCGTGACGGCGCCCCACGGGTCGTAGCCCACGAGCTTCATGTACTTCATGCCGTACAGGTCGCTTTCCAGTTCCTGGTCGCGTCCGTACTTCATCTGGATCATCTGCGCACCGGCGCCGGCGCCCTGGATCGCCATGCTCGCGAGCCCGGCATCGACGCCGCCGATGGCCGCGCCGATCTGCGCGGCTGCGAGGCCGGCCTGCATCAGCGTGCCGCGTTCCTGCGCCTTGGCGCCGTGACGCGCCGCGGCGTGCACGATTTCATGGCCGAGCACCGCGGCCAGTTCGGCCTCGTTCTGCAGCTCCGTGAGCAGCCCGCGATTGACGGCGATCTTGCCGCCGGGCAGCGCCCACGCATTCGGCACGGAGTTGTTGAGCACCACGAATTCATAAGGCAGCTGGCGATCCGCCACGGCGGCGAGCTTCTGGCCGACGCCGCTGACGTAGGCGGTGAGCTGCGGGTCGACCGTGAGGTCGCCGCCTTCGCTCTGGCGCGTGGGTTCGTAGTTCTTCGCGCCGATCTGCAGCTCCTGCGCCTCGGAGACGAACTGGATCTCCTTCTTGCCGGTGACCGGATTCACGCCGCAGGCGCCGAGCCACAGGCAGGCGACGATGCATGAAACGACACGGGCGATCGGTGACATGGGGGCAGTCCTCTTGTTGTCTGGCGCGGGCAGGGGCGTGCGCAGTCGGTGCGGCGGATCGGGGAATTATCTTCATCCGTCGCCCGCCCGGCAGCTGCTTCGAATAGGTATCAAACGCAGACGCGCCATGGCAGGCTTCCGGAAAAGACGATGGAAAGGATACAAGTGCGAAGGAACGCGCATGGAGCGAGGTGGCGATTGTCGCAGACAGTCGACGGTGAACCGGTCCGCAGGGCCGATGCATGGCGCATGGTCGCGAGGCAGACCGGTCCCTGCCTCGTGATCCTGCTGGCCGGCATCGGCACGACGCTGCTGCTGACCCGCCTGTATGTCGACACGCAGGTGTCCCGCGCCCGCGAACAGTTCGCCGCCTGGTGCGAGGAGCGGCAGCAGCTGCTCAGCCGCAGCGTCGATGCGAACATCGAATCGCTGTACGGCGTGCGTGCGCTGTTCGACAGCAGTCAGTACGTCAGTCCCGACGAGTTCGAGCAGTACACGACGGCAGCGCTGGCGCGTCATCGCAACGTGCGTTCGATCGGGTATCTGCGCCTGGTCACGGACGAGAATCGCGAGGATTTCGAACGACAGTACACCCGGGTCCTCGGCCGGCCGTTCCGGATCCTGCAGCTGGATGCGTCCAACCGGCTCGTCCCTGCGGAGCGGCGTCCGATCTACGCGCCACTGATCTACGCCCATGCGCGCGACGGCCTGTTCGTGGGGCTCGACACCCGCGGCCTTCCGGCCATCGCGGCGGCGATGGATGCGACGGCGAAGACCGATGCCGCGAGCGCGGCGATTTCTCCCGGCATCCACCTGACGCCGCCGGATCCGCGGCGCTACGTCCATGTCTATCTGCCGGTGTACTCGCGCGCCACGCGGGCCGCCGCAGCCGACTGGCGCGAACTCGATGGCTTCGTGCGTCTGCACTTCGTGCTGGAAGAGATAGCGCAGGACGTCGCCGCGCAGGCGCGTGACACGGGCATCGAGATGGAACTGCTGGAGCCCGGTCCGCAATCGGCCGCCGCGGATACCGGCGAGGGCGAAGTCGTCATCGACGACTCGTGGAACGAATCCCCGTCGCTCGAATGGCGCGGCGGCATCGCCATCGCGGATCGCACGCTGTCGCTGCAGTTCCGCACGCTGCCCGGCTATGCGGGCGCAAAGCCGCCATTGCCGGTGTGGTCGGTGCTGCTGGCGGGCCTGGTAACGACGTTGCTCGGCGCGCTCGCCGCTTTCTATCTCACGCGCAGTCGTCTGCGCAACGAACTCATGTCGCGCAATCTCGCGGCGGAAATGCGCGAACGGCGCCTGAGCGAAGAGCGCACGGCACAGAGCGAGGAGCGCTATCGGCTGCTGATCGAGAACAGTCCCGACGCGGTCCTGATGGTGCGCGCCGGCATCGTGACGTTCGTCAACCGTCCTGCCGTCGAACTGTTCCGCGCCGGCAGCGCACAGGAGCTGATCGGCCGGCAGGTCGTCGACCGGGTGCATCCGGATTACCGCATCGTCGCCCAGCAGCGGGTCGATCGCATGGTCCGCGAGCGCGTCATCCTGCCGCCGCTGGAAGAGCGCCTGATCCGCCTCGACGGCACGCCGGTCGATGTCGAAGTCCGCACCGTGCCGTTCCAGATCGACACCGAAACGGCCCTGCTGGTGACGATCCGCGATATCACGGCCCGCCGCGAGGCCGAACGCGATCGCCTCGGACTGGAGGTCGCCCTGCGTCAATCGCAGCGTCTGGAAGCCATCGGCACGCTGACCGGCGGCATCGCCCATGACTTCAACAACATCCTGAGTTCCATCGTCGGCAACATCCGGCTGGCGATGGACGATCTGCCCAAAGACCATCCGGCGCGGCAGAGCGCGCACGAGATCCGCAACGCCACCAATCGCGCCCGCGACCTCGTGAAGCGCCTGATGACGTTCAGCCGCCAGCAGGAAACGCCGCAGTCGCCGCTCGAACTGGCGCCGCTCATCGATGAAGTGCAGCAGCTGCTGCGGCCCGCACTGCCGGCCGCCGTCGTGCTGCAGTCGTTCGTGCCGCCGGATACGCCGCCGGTGATTGCCGACGGCACGCAGCTGCACCAGGTGCTCGTCAATCTCTGCACGAATGCCTGGCAGGCCATGCCCTCCGGACGCGGCGAGATCCAGGTGCTCGTGACTACGCTCTCCGCCGAAGAGGCGCGCCATGAAGCCGGCAGCACGCTCAACGGCGCGGCGCGCTACGTCCGCATCGAAGTGCGCGACAACGGCAGCGGCATTCCGGCGGAAATCCTCGAGCGCATCTTCGATCCGTTCTTCACGACCAAGGAGGCGGGCGAGGGCAGCGGACTCGGGCTCGCCGTCGTGCACGGCATCGTGCGCAATCACAAGGGCGCCATCGTTGCGAAGAGCGAGGTCGGCGTCGGCAGCAGCTTCTTCGTCTATCTGCGCGCCAGCGAGCGCAGCGCCGTGCCCGAACGGCCTGTCGTCGCCGCAACTCCGCGCGGTGCGAACCAGCATGTGCTGTACATCGATGACGAGGAACCGCTGGTCGTGCTCGTGACGCGCATCCTCGAACGCAGCGGCTATCGCTGCTCGGCCACCACCGATCCGCGCCAGGCGCTCGACTGGGTCGCGAAGAATCCGCAGGACTTCGATCTGGTGCTCACCGACATGAACATGCCCGGCATGAGCGGCATCGACGTGGCGCGCGAAGTGCTGGCGCTGCGTCCGACATTGCCCGTCGTGATCACCACGGGATACGTGCGGGCAGTCGATGTCGCCGCGACCCGGTCGCTCGGGATTCGCGATCTGATTCTGAAGCCGGATACCATCGACGAACTGGCCAGCCTGGTCGCGCGCTATCTGAGCGAACCGGCGCCGGGCCGGTCGGCGCATTGATGGGTACCTGTTGCGAGTGCGATGGAAATATCGATCGACATTGCGGCCGTCCGCCGCCTGATCAGGACGGAGTACGCGCAGGCCCGTGCGGATATCGCGGCGCGCGGGCCGGTCGCGGCGCTCGCAGCCTCGCAACTGCGCCACGACGCGCGACTCGCGAGCGCGGCCGACGCCGGTACGCTGGCCTGCAAGGACGGCTGTGCCTGGTGCTGTCACTTCACGGTCGACGTGCGCGCGGCCGAGGTCTTTCGCATCCTCGATTTCGTGGCCGCGCATTTCACTCACGATCAGCGCGAGCGGCTGCGACAGGAGGTTTTCGTCAACGGCGCCGAAGTCGCGCCGCTGTCGGACATGGAGCGCATGCGGCGCACCGCGAAATGTCCTTTTCTGGAGGCCGGGCGCTGCACCATCTACGCGGTGCGCCCGCAGACCTGTCGCAACTATCACGCCACCGACGCGGCCGGTTGCCGCCAGTCGTACGAGCAGCCCGACAACATGGACATCGATCCGGAGTTCGCGCCGCTCGTGTACCAGGCGGGCGGCGCACACGTCGAAGCCTTCTCGAAAGCCGTGCAGGATGCCGGCTATGACACCGGTGCGTACGAATTGAACATGGCGCTGGCGGCGGCGCTGCGGCAGCCGGAAAGCCGCGCGCGTTTCGAGGCAGGGGAGGCGCCGTTCGATGATCTGGCCGGTGATGAGGTGCCGGCGGAGTTCATGGACGACGACTGAGATGCCCCCTCCCTGACCCTCCCCCGGCGACCGGGGGAGGGGATCGGAATCCTGCCCCCTCCCCCGGTCGCCGGGGGAGGGCCGGGGCGGGGGCGATCCGGGGCAATCCCCAACGATTCCCCGGAAAACCCCCCAATCCGCCCCCGTGTCATGCGCCGGCATCATGCCTATATGCCAAACCGGATTGGCGCCCGCCCGCGGAAATGATGAGAATTGCTCGCATCCGGCTCGCTGTTCAGCTGTTTCGACCGTCCCGGGGTGCGGGGCGGACGGGATCGGTTGTGCCAGCGAACGCACCCGCCGGGCAGGTTGTACTGGAGATTTCATGGCTGCCTTGAATACGGAGACAGTGAAGAGCGTCCACCACTGGACCGACTCCCTGTTCAGTTTCACCACCACCCGCGATCCCGGCCTGCGTTTCGAGAACGGCCAGTTCGTCATGATCGGCCTGCCCGTCGAAGGTCGTCCGCTGCTGCGTGCCTACAGCATCGCCAGCGCCAATCACCAGGAACACCTGGAATTCTTCAGCATCAAGGTGCAGGACGGCCCGCTGACCTCGCGCCTGCAGTCCATCCAGCCCGGCCAGGAAATCTTCGTCAGCCGCAAGCCCACGGGCACGCTGCTCCTGCACGATCTGAAGCCCGGCCGCCGTTGCTTCTTTTTCAGCACCGGCACCGGCCTTGCGCCGTTCCTGAGCCTGGTGCGCGACCCGGAACTGTACGAGCGCTTCGAGCGCATCATCCTGGTCCACGGCGTGCGCGAACGTCGCGACCTCGCGTATGAGCACTTCCTGTCCGAAGTGCTGCCGCAGGACGAACATCTCGGCGAACTGGTGCGCAACCAGCTCATCTACTACCCCACCGTGACGCGCGAGCCCTATCGCAATCGCGGCCGCCTCACGGACCTGCTGGAAACCGGCCGCATGCTGCAGGACCTGGGCGAAGCGCCGCTCGATCCGGCGCAGGACCGCGCCATGATGTGCGGCAGCCCGCAGATGCTGAAGGACCTCTCGGCGATCCTGGACGCCCGCGGTTTCACGATTTCCCCGCATATCGGCGAGCCCGGCGATTACGTGATCGAACGCGCTTTTGTCGAAAAGTGATCTGGCAATTCCCCGCGGGTTCGTGATATCAAGCCACCCATGTCTTCACTGACTCGCAGCTATCGGTTCTGGGCCTACTTTTATTTTCCGAAGCCAATGGCGGAAGGAATGGGCTCGACCTGAACCGACGAATCAGAGAACCACCCAGAAAACCGCCAGCATCCCTGGCGGTTTTTTTTTGCCGGAAATATTCGGGAGCACTGTTGTGAACGTTCGTACCGACGACCTGCGCATCCGCGACATCCGCGAGCTGGCCACGCCCGAGGATCTCATGCGCGAATTCGCGATGACCGAGCCGGCGTCGGCCGCCGTGGCGGCGGGACGTACGGCCATGCAGAAGATCCTGCACCGCCAGGACGATCGCCTCGCCGTCGTCATCGGTCCGTGTTCGATCCACGACACGAAAGCGGCGATCGAGTACGCGACGCGCCTGTGCGAACAGCGCGAGCGCTTCAAGGACACGCTGGAAATCATCATGCGCGTCTATTTCGAGAAACCGCGCACCACGGTCGGCTGGAAGGGCCTGATCAACGATCCCGATCTCGACGGCAGCTTCAACATCAACAAGGGACTGCGCCTCGCACGCGGCCTGCTGCTCGAGATCAATCAGCTCGGCGTGCCGGCGGGCTGCGAATTCCTCGACATGATCACGCCGCAGTACATCGGCGACCTGGTCGCCTGGGGCGCCATCGGCGCGCGCACCACGGAAAGCCAGGTGCATCGCGAACTCGCCTCGGGCGTGTCCTGTCCCGTCGGTTTCAAGAACGGCACCGACGGCAATGTGAAGATCGCCATCGACGCCGTGCAGGCGGCGTCCAATCCGCATCATTTCCTGGCCGTCACCAAGGCGGGCCGCAGCGCCATCGCCTCGACTGCCGGCAACGCGGACTGTCACGTGATCCTGCGCGGCGGCAAGACGCCGAACTTCGACGCCGGCAGCGTCGAAGCGGTGAGTGCGCAGCTCAAGGCCTCGGGCCTCGAACAGAAAATCATGATCGACGTCAGCCACGGCAACAGCAGCAAGAAGCCGGAGAACCAGCCGCTGGTCGCTGCGGACATCGCCGCGCAGATCGAGAAGGGCGAGCAGCGCATTGCCGGCGTGATGGTCGAAAGCCACCTCGTCGCCGGACGCCAGGACCTCAAGCCCGGCGCGTCGCTGGTGTACGGACAGAGCATCACGGACGGCTGCATCGACTGGCAGTCGTCCGTCCAGGTGCTGGAAACGCTGGCCGACGCCGTGACTCGCCGGCGCCGCCTGTCGATGCCGCAGGCACGGGCGGTCTGACGCCCCTTCTACTGTAGGTCAGGCTTCAGCCTGACTCCGGAAAAGGCCGGCTGAAGCCGGCCCCACAGTAATAGGAAAGCCGCCGCAGGCCGTTCAATGCACTCGCTTCGGCGTAAATCTCCAGAGCGAGTTCTCCACATCCGAACTCACATACACCGCATCGCCGTCGTCGACGGCAATGCCGACCGCCGCGGTGGGATTGTCGGCGCCGCCCACCGGCAGATCCGATGCAATCACCCGTGAAGTTCCCGAGGGCGAATCGATCTGGATGAGCCGCCTGGTCGAGAGCTCGACAGTGAAGAGAGCATCGTTCGCACCGACGGCGAGCGAACGAGGATCGGTCAGACCCTTCGCGATGACGCGGCGCTGACCGTCGAGCAGATCGAGCTGCAGGATCTCGCCGCGCACCGCATCCAGTGCATACGCCGTGTTGCGTCGCGCGCGGCTCAGCGCAAACCCTCCGGACGCCGGTACGTTGCCGTCGATCACGCGGCCCTTGTCGTTGCCGTCGCCCGACGCCAGGCGCACGAGTCGATTGTCCGCGGTCAATACCAGCCCGTCGCCGCCGGGCAGCTCGTACGCGAGGCGCGCGCCTCGCAGATGCATCGATGCGGCGGGCCGGTTGCTGCCGTGCGGATACTTCTGGACGAGGCCTTCGCTGTTCACGAGCACGACATGATGCTCGCTCGCGCTGACGGCGACCGGATATTCGATGGGCGTGCCGGCCGCGTGCGCGCGTGCGATGTCGTCGACGGCCCCGCTGCGCCCGTCGACGCTGCGGAACGCGAAAACATCGGCGACGTAGATCGTCGTGCCGTGCGCCGCGATCGACAGCGGAATGGCGAGCTCTCCCTTCACCACCTGGCGTACCTTGCCGGTGACCGCATCGACTTCCTGGATACCGTTGTCGGCCATGTTGGAAACGAAGATGCGGTCGCGCGAATCGATGGCGAGGTTGTCGAGCGACGTCTCCAGCTTCGCCACCAGCGTGCGCGTGCCGCGCTCGATGTCGACGCGGATCAGTTCGCCGGCCGCCGTGTCGACGACATAGAGATTCCACTTGGAATCGAAGTTGGCGGCGGCAGGCGTCTGGAATCCGTCGGCGACGACGCTCATCGCACCGCTGTCGGGGTCGATGCGTACGATCTGCTTCTTGAACCACAGCGGCCCGTACAGCATGCCGTCGGGCCCGATGTCGAAGCCGTTGAAGCCGCCGGGATCCTTGACGATGCTGCGCGGCGGCTTGATTCCCGCCGGGTCGATCTCCCACACGCCGTCCCCGCCGAAGACCTGGCCCACGAACAGCCGGCCGTCGCTGCGCCGGACATTGATCGAGTTGATGCTGGGAATGTCCGCGATCTTCCTGACCGGCCCATCGCCGCTGCGCGCATACACCGCGCCCTGCAGGATGGCCGTCCAGACCATCGTGCCGTCGGCGAGGAACACCAGGTCGTCTGCCATTCCGGCCGGCGGTCCGACGACGGTTTCCACTGCGCCGGTGGCGGTATCGACCCGATACACGCTCTGTCCCATGACGCTGCCGGCGTGCAGCACGTCGTTGCGGTCGAAGGCCAGGCCATGAACGCCATGGAATGGCGAGCCCGCGACCAGGCGTTCGACCTGGTGGGATTCGCTGACGGGTGCTGCGTCTGCGCAGAACGTCCAGGCCAGTGCGACGACCAGCGTGTCGACACGACGTGCATGCTGCATCGATGAGTCCCCCCTGCTGCCTGGAGGCGGAGCATGGGCGAGACGCGCGTGTCGGGCAATCCTGCCGTTGCAGGAGATGTTCTGGGGCAGCCGCTACGGCCAGCAGCGCGACCGGTTCAAAATTAAAGGCGACCGCATCGATGACGCGGTCGCCTCTGTCAGACGGCATGTCCGACCCGGCATGCCGTTTTCGACAGCCGGTGGTTATTGCCAGTAAGGCTTCGCCTTGTAGTACGCGTATGTCTTGTCGCGATAGGCGAGGCCATCGTTCTTCGTCAGTTCGTCGATGGAATCCGCGGGAGCGGCCTTCAACTGCTCCTTGCTGAGATTCACGACGTAACTGTTCTCGTCCTTGTCGTAGTCGAGCGTGCTCCACGGCACCGGGTGATATTTTTCGCCCAGGCCAAGCACGCCGCCGAAACCGACGATGGCAAACATGATCTGGTTCGACTGCTTGTCGAGCACGATGTCTTCCACCTGACCGAGCTTTTCGCCCGTGCCGTCCTTCACGTTCGTGCCGATGACCTTCTTCGCGCGAATCGCGGACGTGTGGCCGCTTTGCGTAGGCATAAATGTCTCCTGATCTTTATCCGAGGGATGAACGCGGCGATGCGTTCGGTAGAGACTCAATGCGGCGGCGGCAATGAGGTTCCGTCGGAATGCGCGCCACCGGCGTGCGTGTTTTCCGGTGGCAAAAGAAAACGGCCGCGGACCTTGCGATCCGCGGCCGTCGTCGAGATCGAGCCGTTCAGTCCTGCTTCGCGACCTTCATGCCGCTCTGGTCCACGTACTTGTACGTGACCGAGCCGAAGAACATCTCGTCCCAGCTTTGCTGACCCCAGGGCACGGTCCGCGCCGGATCGGGGTTCGCCTTGTTCTGCTTCGAGTTGTCGAACGCCGCCACGGCGCGGATCCTGGTGCCGGCCGGCACGAACTTCGGTTCGGTCAGTTCGTAGTCGAGCTGCCAGTTGTAGTTGTACCGGGCGATGTTCAGCAGTTCCTCGCTGTGGCCGTCCGGATAATCGGCATAGAAGCGCATGCGCTTACCGCGGAAATGCATGTGCGGCAGCATGCTGTAGATGTGTGCGTCCTTCTTGATGGTGATGGTCTGCTGCATTTCATGGTCCGCCGCGTACGGCGGGATCGGAATCCAGCCGCGCGTGAAAATGCAGGCGCACTGGTTCGACATGCGCTCGGCGGGGATCTCGTCGTCCGGGTAGAACCACACGCCGATTTCGCTCGCGTCCGTCGTCGCCTTGCCGTTGGTCGTGTAGTGCAACTGCAGCGCCAGCGACGAACCCTTCTTCAGCAGGCCGCCGGTGTTGGGCGGTTCATGCTGCGGCTGCGCTCCCGGAATGTAGGCCGTGATGCGCGCAGCATTCGGATCGCCGCCGCCCAGGAAGCCGCCTTCCTGCTTCACGCCCGGCGGCAGCAGGCTGTTGAGCGTATGGTGCAGCACGGTACGGTCGCCCGCGAGGTACTGGCTGGCCTTCACGTAGCGATCGCGATCCAGGCCTTCGATCGGCACGGTCACGCGGATGTAGTCGAGCACGCCGGTGGCCGGAATCTGCTGCGGCGGCACCTTCACGATCAGGTCGGGCTCGCCGTACGCCCACTGGGTGGCCGGCCACTTGAGCTGCGTCAGCGGATCGACGTCGCCGTCCTTCTCGGCGCCGGCTTCGATCCAGTGGATCAGCTTCTGCTGTTCCGCACTCGTCAGCGTGTAGGTTTCCTTGAAGTGACCGATCTCCGGATCGATCTGGCCCGGCGGCATGCGCTTGGTCAGCACCACTTCGCGGATCATGGGAGCGAAGCCCTTCACGATCAGGTGGCTGTTCATGGCGAACGGCGCGATGCCGCCTTCGCGATGGCAGCGCGCGCAGTTCTCGGCCAGGATCGGCGCGATTTCCTTCGAGTAGGAAACGCCCGACTTCGCCTGCGCCACTTTCGCCGGGTACTTGATCTTCTCGCCGCTCACTCGCGCGGTGGCGGTTTTCACCGCATGATCCGCCAGCACTGCGTCGATCGCCGCGATGAAGCGCTTGTCGGCCGGGCCGCGGTACAGCACTTCAGAGGTGCCGGGTTTGACCAGCAGCACCTCGCCGGTCTTGCGCACGCCGAGTCCTTCGGAGACGAGTTGCGCGTCGTCCATGAGGACGGGAATGTCGGTGCCGTACTTGTCGAGTTCCTGCTGCACCGAAGCGCGCGACTGCGTGCCGAGCGGATTGATCATGAAGAACTTGATCTGGTCGGCGTACTTTTCCTTCGCCGCCTTGAAACCAGGAACGGCCTTGGCGGCGCCCTTGCTGCCGTTGCTCATCACGAGCAGCGCGACGGCTTTGTGATCGTCGTAATAACTGAGCTGGTGGAAATAGCCTTGCTGATCGATCAGGGAAAAATCCCCGACGCGATCCACGGCCGACGCGGATGTGGCAAAGACGATGCCGACGGCCGCGAGTGCGAGCCACGATCTGTTCACGAAAACCCCCTGTGTCTGGCGCGAGCCATGACGAATGTTCGATCCAGTAGGCGAGAGCCTACTGCCGTGCCGATTCTGCGCAAGGGGCGATGTTCGAAAACGTCGGGGCGGATTCCGTCATGTTTTGTCAACGGACGCCTTTTGCAAGGCACAATGCCGGCATGAAAGTGCGTGGCTTCGTCCTGCAGGCAAGTTATCGAGTGGTTTCCGCGCCGGGTGGCTCGCGTCTGCCCGTCGTATACATCTACGGCCGCCTGGAAGATGGCGGCACCTTCCTGGTCCGCGACGATCGCCCGCGTCCGCACTTTTATATAAGAACCGCGGATATCGCCCGAGCACGTACTCAGCGTATCCCCGAGCCGCGGCCCGCAGGTCGGCACACGTTCGACGGCGCCGAGGTCAGTCGCATCGAAGCGGAAGTCCCGGGCGACGTTCCCGCGATGCGCGATCGCCTGCACGCCGCCGGCATCGACACCTTCGAAGCCGACGTCCGCTTCGCGATGCGCTATCTCATCGAGCGTGGCATCAAGGGCGGCTGCGTGATCGAAGGCGACGCCGTCGCGGGCAAGGGCCTCACTTGCATCTTCGACAATCCCGTGATGACGCCGGCGCAGGTGAAGGTCGAACCGCGCCTGCTGTCGTTCGACATCGAGACCGACGCGAAGGCCGAGAAGCTGCTGGCAATCTCACTCTTCGCGCCGGGCATCGACGAAGTGCTCATCGTCGACGATGCAGGCCGCGAGATGCCAGAGCGCGCCATCCGCTGCGAGAGCGAGTTCGATGCCATCGAGCGTTTCTGCGAGCGCGTGCGCACCTTCGATGCCGACGTGCTCACCGGCTGGAACATCATCGACTTCGACCTGAGCGTCCTGCAGCGCATCGCCGCGCGTGTGCGCCATCCGTTCGAACTGGGCCGCGATGCCGGCGCGATCCGCATCCGCAAGCCCGAAGGCTATTTCGGCAGCGGTCAGGCCAGCGTGCCGGGCCGGCTGGTGCTCGATGGCATCGACCTGTTGCGCGGCGCCTTCGTGCGCATGGAGGACTATTCGCTCGACGCCGTCGCGCGCGACGTGCTGGGCGAAGGCAAGGCAGTGAAGGGCGACTCGCGCGACCGGCTCGGCGAGATCATGCACAACTACCGGCACGATCTGCCGGCGTTCGCACTCTACGCCCGCACCGATGCGCGGCTCGCTTTCCAGATCGTGCAGAAACTCGATGTCGTGCGGCTGGCACTCGCGCGCAGCGAACTCTCCGGCATGACGCCGGACCGCGTCGCGGCCAGCATCGCCTCGTTCGACTTCCTGTATCTGTCGGAACTCGAACGCCAGCGCATCGTCGCGCCCACGGTGCGTTCCGACGATTCGCGCGTGCACGTCGCGCAGCAGGGCGGGCATGTGCTCGAACCGATCGCCGGGCTGCATCGCAATGTCTGGGTGTTCGATTTCAAGAGCCTGTATCCGAGCCTGATCCGCACGTTCAACATCGATCCGCTGTCGTACGTCGCGAATCCTTCGCCGCAAGCCGACCTGATCCGCATTCCCGGCGGCGCCTTCCGGCGCGAGCCGGCCATCCTGCCGCGCATGCTCGATGATCTGTTTCCGCGTCGCGAAGCGGCGAAGAAGGCCGGCGACGACGTCGCCTCGAACGCCATCAAGATCCTGATGAACTCGTTCTACGGCGTGCTCGGCACGCCCGCGTGCCGCTTCTTCAACCCGGCGCTCGCCAATTCGATCACCGGTACCGGCCGCGAAATGCTGCTGTGGTCGAAGCGCTGGTTCGAAGCGGCCGGCTTCGTCGTCCTCTACGGCGACACCGACAGCCTGTTCGTGCATTCCGGCATCGACGATCCGGCAGCAGCGCTGGAACAGGGGCGCGATCTCGCGGCGAAACTGAGCGTCGAAATCGCGCGCCACATCGACGAACGCTGGCAGGTGCCGAGCCGGCTGGAACTCAAGTTCGAGAAGCTCTACTCGCGCCTGTTCCTGGCGCAGGCACGCAACAGCACGCGCGGCGCCAGCAAGCGCTACGCCGGCCTGCGCCACGGCAAGGACACGCCGGAATTCACCGGCATGGAAGTCGTGCGCAGCGACTGGACGGCGCTCGCCAAACAGGTGCAGCGCGAGTTGTACCAGCGCCTGTTCACGGACCAGTCGGTGGACCGCTATCTCGAAGACGTCGTCAAGCGTCTGCGCAATGGCGAATTCGACGACCTGCTCGTGTATCGCAAGGGACTGCGCAAAGATGCCGAGGAGTACACGGCCACCACGCCGCCGCACGTCGCGGCCGCCCGCAAATCGACCCAGCCGACGGGCCGCACCATCAGCTACGTCATGACGACCGCCGGCGCCGAGCCGATCGACAACATCCAGCATCCCATCGACCGGGAACACTATGTCGTCAAACAGGTGAAGCCCGTGGCCGAGCCCGTGCTGGCGACCTTGCGGCTCGATTTCGACAAGGTGATCGGCGATACGCGGCAGCTGGATCTGCTGGGAATGTGATTGTCAGCTCATGCGAGATTGCCTGGGTATCGAAGTATTTATATAGTCGCGGTCAGACAGGGAGCGTCATGGCATGAAGCCACTGATTTTCATGGGAACGTCGTTGGAGGAACTGAAAGGCTTCCCGGAGCCGGCACGACGGGAGGCAGGGTTCGATTTATGGCAGGTCCAGATGGGTTTCATGCCGAGGGATTTCAAGCCGATGCCCATCGTCGGGCCCGGCTGTTTCGAGCTGAGAGTTCATGTGCGCGGCGAATGGCGCGTGATGTTTTGCGCCAGGCGCGCCGGAGCCGTATACGTTTTGCACGCGTTTGCCAAGAAGACACAGGCAACATCGAAGGGTGATATCGAGATCGCGCGCCGCCGTCTCGGATTTGTGAGGAAGCTTCATGAGTAAGGAAAAAAAATCGAAACGATCCGGCGGAAACGTGTTTGCGGATCTTGGCTTTCCGCCAGAGGAAGCGATGATTCTCGCCATGCGTGCCGATCTGATGAGCCAACTGCGATTGCTGATCGAAAAGAACAAATGGACCCAGCAGCAGGCGGCCGCCGAATTGCAGATAACCCAATCCAGGGTGAGCGATCTCACCCGGAGTAAATGGGAGAAATTCAGTCTCGACATGCTGCTCATCCTTGCCGCACGCGCAGGACTGCGGCCACAGATCAAACTGGCCAGAGCCGCGTAGCCGCTTCTCACCCGATACCATTTCCCGGATCAATCCATGACCCGCCTTAGCCCGCTCGCCGGCAAGCTTCTGCCGCACAACCTGCTCGTCGATATCCCGAAGCTCATCACGGCGTATTACGCCGTCAAACCGGACGTCACCGTTCCCGCACAACGCGTGGCCTTTGGCACCTCCGGGCATCGTGGCGTCTCGTTCGATGGCAGCTTCAACGAAGCGCACGTGCTTGCGATCAGCCAGGCGATCTGCGAGTACCGCAAGTCGAAGGACATCGACGGTCCGTTGTTCCTCGGCTTCGATTCGCACGCGCTGTCCGCGCCGGCGTTCGCGAGTGCGCTCGAAGTGCTCGCGGCGAATCACGTCGAAACCCGCATTGCGGCGAAGGACGAGTACACGCCGACGCCGGCCATCTCGCAGGCCATCCTCGTCTTCAATCGCGGCCGCGAGCGTGGCCTGGCAGACGGCATCGTCATCACGCCTTCGCACAATCCGCCGGATGGCGGCGGCTTCAAGTACAACCCGCCGAACGGCGGCCCGGCCGACACCGACGTCACCAAGTGGATCGAGCAGCGCGCCAACGCGATCATCGAAGCGGGATTGAAAGATGTGCGTAGGGTGACGCTCGCTCAGGCGCGCGCTGCGTCGACCACGCGCGAATACGATTTCCTCGGCACCTATGTCGACGATCTCGCCAACGTCATCGACTTCGAAGTGATCCGCGGCGCCGGTCTGCGCATGGGCGTCGATCCGCTCGGCGGCGCCGGCGTGAATTACTGGGGGCGCATCGCCGAGCAGTACAGACTGCCGCTCGACATCATCAGCACCGAAGTCGATCCGACCTTCCGTTTCATGACGGCCGACTGGGACGGGAAGATTCGCATGGATCCGTCGTCCTCGCATGCCATGCAGCGGCTCATCGGCATGAAGGACCGCTACGACATCGCCTTCGCCTGCGATACCGATCACGACCGCCACGGCATCGTCGCCGCGAGCTGCGGCCTGATGCTGCCGAACCAGTATCTCGCCGTCATGATCGACTACCTGTTCCAGAACCGGCCGCAATGGCGCGCCGACAGCGCGGTCGGCAAGACGCTGGTCAGCAGCAGCATGATCGATCGCGTCGCCGCCAATCGCGGCCGCGGGCTTTACGAAGTGCCGGTCGGCTTCAAGTGGTTCGTCGATGGCCTGGTGAGCGGTGCGCTCGGTTTCGGCGGCGAAGAGAGTGCCGGCGCCTCCTTCCTGCGTCGCGACGGCGGCGTGTGGACCACGGACAAGGACGGTCTCGCGCCCGCGCTGCTGTCGGCGGAGATCACCGCGCGCACCGGCAGCGATCCGGGCGAGTACTACGTCAAGCTGACGGAGCAGTTCGGTGCGCCGTCGTCGGATCGTGTCGATGCGCCTGCGACGCCGGAGCAGAAACAGAAGCTCTCGAAGCTGTCGCCGGCGCAGGTGACCGCCAGCGCCATGGCCGGCGAGAAGATCGAAGCGGTGCTGGATCGCGCACCAGGCAACAATGCCGGCCTGGGCGGTATCAAGGTGATGACGAAGAACGCCTGGTTCGCGGCGCGGCCGTCGGGTACCGAGAACATCTACAAGGTCTACGGCGAAAGTTTTCTCGGCGAGGATCATCTGCGCCAGGTGCTGGAAGAAGCGCAGCAGGTGGTCAACGCGGCGCTCGGTTGAGTTCTTCTGATCCCTTCCCCCGCGGGCGGGGGAAGGTCGGATGGGGCCGTCTTGGAACAACAGCAGGGGCATCCACCATGCGAGCAATAGCCATTCTGGTTTTCGCCACGTTCCTGAACGCCTGCGCCACTCCCGGCGTTGCGCCCCGCGAATTCCTCGACGAACAGACTGCCGCCACCATCACCGTCGTCGCCGAGCCCGTGATCTTCGTCGGCACATCGTCCCTGGCGGCGCGCGTCGATCGTCCCCGCAGCGAATTCGGCGCCACCGGCAATCGCGACTACCTCGAGCTGTACGGCATCGACGTCAATCGCATGGGCAGTCATCAGCAGTACTTCGTCGTCCAGAAATGGCTCGGCGACAAGGGCGCCAGCGTAACTGCCGTATTGGAACTGCAAACCGGCGAGGGCGCCGTCGAGTTGCGTTCGACCGATGAAGACCTGCGCAAGCTCGGCCTGTCCGGTCCGATCGCTCCAGAGTTCTCGAAATCGTCGCAGTGGTGGTACTTCCCCACCGACACCGCAACGTTGCGTCGTGTCGCCGGCGCGAGCGGCCTCGTCGCGAATCTGACGGTTGGCGATCAGCGCACGGCGTATGCACTGTTCAGCGATGGACGCGCGCAACTCGGCGCGTTGGCGTCGGCGCTGCCGTAGCCGGCGGTCATTCCAGCGCAGAGGAATCCGTGGGCGCCGATTCTCCCGACAGCGCCTGCAGGTATCGAGGAAAGTCCGACACATTGTTGTGATCGGCAGCCGGGATGCGTACGAAGGCGACTATCCCGGGCGGAAACGCCGCGGCGAGTCTTTTGGAACTGTCGTTGGGGATGATCCAGTCGTTTCCGGCGACCACGATCGTCGTCGGAACCGACACGCGGCTCGCGTAACGCCAGGATTCGTACTTGTCCCGCAGGAGGAGCCGCACAGGAAACAGCCGGAACTGCCTGCGGGCAAGTTCGGCGAGACTGTCGTAGGGCGTGACGAGTACCAGCCGGTCGATGCGTTTCGAAGCGGCGATCTGGACCGCGATCCCGCTGCCGAGACTGCGCCCGATGACGAGAATCTTCGGGTGCGTCTTCGCAATCAGATCGTAGAGCGCGCCTGCGTCGTCGATCAGCGCGCGTTCGGACGGCGATCCGCCGCTGCCGCCATAGCTGCGGTAGTGCATTGCGTAGACGGCGGCGCCAGGGAAAGCCCGGCTCAGCGAGCCGATGGTTCCCGAGACATCCTCGGCATTTCCGCCGAAGTACAGAACCGCGTCGCTGCTCGCAACGTCGTTGAAAGAGACGACGATCCGTGCGTCATCCCGTTGAAGAACGAAAGACGGCACGTCGACGGTACGAGCAACGGGATAGTAGATGTAGGAGCGCTGGGAGACGTACAGAAGCCCGCAGATCGCCGCGTAGATTCCGCCGGCGATCAGGACGCCGAATGCGAGGAACTGGAGAACTGGCTTCATGGAGCGTTTCGAATCCGTCACTGCTGCCGCGCGAACCCGATGTGCGTCATTGTGCGGGCACACTACTTCCCGAGCTTCGCCGCCGCCCGCGCCGTCGGATTCGGCGTCGGCGCGCCGATCTTCCGCAGCGTGTTGCGATCGGTATGGTGGAAGGGTTCTGCCAGTCCGGGAACGATCAGCACGGTGTCCTGTTCGTAGGACCAGGTTCCGTCGGCGTTGATCGACACCGTGATGGTGTAGCTCTCGGTCCTGAAGGCGTATTCCAGGAAGGGGTTCGACACGATTCCATTCGTTTCGGACCCGCGCACTGCCTGAAGCTGGAAGGTCTTTGCGTCCGCCGCGGCGCGGCCCACGGCCATCGCCGCCTGTCCACGCGGAATCGAGAGCGTCTGGATCACGGTGCCCGTCGCCGGTTCCCAGAGCCAGTAACCCACCTGGTCGTGGAAGGTCTCGACGTCGTCGGGTTTGACGATCCGCGTGTGGTATCGCAAGCCGTAGAACAGTTGCGGTCCGTTGGTCTGTGCATCGATCGGCTGCAGTTCCATGTGCTCGATAAAGCCCTGTCTTTCGGGACCATCGGCTTTCGGATTGACGTCGAGGCCCTGCGTGCCCGTCCAGATACCCGCCATGGCGGTGAGCGGCCCCAGATTCGCGAGCGTGTCGACGTCCGGTTCGGGTTCGGTGTAGATGTCCCTGGGGAAATTTTCCATGCGCTGGTCGGATCTCTGCGTAGATCTTCAGCACATTGCCATCCGGATCGCGGAAGAACAACGTCCTGATTTACATCACGGACGTTCCCACGACTCGACCTCACCGGCCCGCACTTTGAACAGCGGATGAGGTTGCGGTGTTTCCGTGGTTCGCCATTGCCGATGAAGTGCCGGGCTGCGTTGTTTCAGCTTGCCCAGCAGATGCTTCCATTCATACGACATCTGACCGGTGGTCACGGCAAGGCTTGCGCGCCGGCGAGCTGGCCTGATCTTGCGTTCGTCGAACGAGTAACCGCGAGCCACGGACTCTGCGTGAATGGCCCGCAGATACAGCGAGATGGCCGAGAGCGGCGCAGGGTGATTCCGGAAACGGTCGAGCTGCGGATGATGGCGATAGCCGCGCGTCTCTCCGCGCAGCACGGCCTGCGCCAGCAACGTTTCGCGCCAGAGTGCGACGAGACCTTGAGGGTCGAGATACCTGGGATGCAGCGACCACAGGCGCATCTACGCATCAGCCGGCAAGGCAGAGGACCACAAACGGCACGAGGTTGAAGAACAGAATCGCGAGCTTGTATGCCGCCATGCCGCCGTAGTGGATGGCATCGAACGAGGCGTCCGACAGCCGGAACCATCGGCCGTGCAGGCGCTGCAGCCAGCCTCGCGCGAAAACGAACACGAAAAACCAGACGAACAGGACGGCGTAGTTGAGCGCCAGCGACCAGAGCAGGAAGCGATGGACGAAGTCGACATTCATCACGATGTTCTCCGGAACGGATTTCGCCTGGAAGGGTGTCGGGCCAGGAGGATTCGTATCACCGGGCGCATTCGCGCGCAATCAGCCTGCCGAGCCGTGCGATGCCGTCTTCGATCTTCTCCTTCGGCACCGTGACGAACGACAGCCGCAGGGTGTTGTGCTGCGGATCGTTGGCGAAGAACGGTGCGCCGGGGACGAAGGCGATCTTTTCCTCGGCGATGGCCTTGTCGAGGAGCTGCATCGTGTCGATGTGTTGCGGCAGCCGCACCCAGATGAACATGCCGCCTTCGGGCTCGTTCCAGGCGCAGCCCTGCGGGAAGTGCTGCTGCATGGCATCGAGCATGGTGCGGCACTGATGCGCATAGAGTTCGCGGATCTTCGGAATGTGCTGGTCGAGAAAACCGTCCTTGATGACTTCGTGCACGATGCGCTGCGTGAAACTGGGGGTGTGCAGATCGGCGGCCTGTTTGGCCTGCACCAGTTTGCGCGCCAGTTCGGTCGGCGCGATCAGGTAGCCGACGCGCAGGCCAGGCGCGAACACCTTCGAGAACGATCCCATGTGCACGACGCCATCCGGATTCATCGACCACAGGCTCGGCAATTGTTCGCCGCGATACGAAAGCGCGCCGTAGGGATCGTCTTCGACCAGCAGCAGGCCGGCTTGCGCCGCCGTCTCGATCAGATCCTTGCGACGCTGCACCGGCATGCGCCGGCCGGTGGGATTCTGGAAATTCGGCAGGCAATACATGAAGCGTCCGCCGTCGGTGAGCTCGCGGGTCATCGCGGTCGTGAGCGGTCCCTGATCGTCCGACGGCACGGACACGAACGCCGGCTCCGACAGCGAGAACGATTGCAGCGCACCGAGGTACGTCGGTGTTTCCACCAGCACGCGGCTGTCGACATCGATCAGCACCTTGCCGAGCAGATCGAGCGCCTGCTGCGAGCCTGTCGTGATCATCACCTGATCGACATCGATGCGAACGCCGTGGCGGGCGTGACGCTGCACGACCCACTCGCGCAGCGGCAGGTAGCCTTCCGTCGGCCCGTACTGCAATGCCGGCGACGGCGCCTGCGTGAGGATCGAATCGCAGGCACGACGAATCTGCTCGACCGGAAACGTCGCCGCGGAAGGCAGACCGCCGGCGAAGGAAATCACGTCGGGCCGTTCGGTGACTTTGAGGATTTCGCGGATGGCCGAGCTGGTGAGCTTTTGCGCGCGCTGCGAGAGAGTCCAGGTCATGGGATCGCTCAGGAGAGGGTAAGCGGGCAGCTTACGGGAGAGTCGCGCCGGGACGTAGCGCCAGAATCGCGGCGCCTGCGCCGGTACAGTGGCGCAGAGCGAGTGTGTACAACGCTCATCTGCCTCTTGTGTAGGTCAGGCTTCTGTAGGTCAGGCTTCAGCCTGACTCGTTAGTCTGGCCGGCTGAAGCCGGCCCCACAGGAAGAAGGGGAACCGGACGCTGGCTCCGGCGGCCTGCGCGCCGTGGCTCCTCCGGGCGATGCATCGATGCGCCGCCGCATCGATCATGCATACAGTCCCCTCGTCGATGTATGGAGCTTCCCGTGCGTTCAACCTTCCTGCCTATCTTCATCGCGCTGATTCTCGCTGCGACTGTCGCCCCCCGTGCGGTCGCGCATGCGTCGGCCAACGAACAGTTGTCCATCGCGATCGTGTCGAGTGATGTCGCGCTGGCGCGTTCGGCCATTCAGGCCGGTGCCGACGTGAACGCCGATCTGGGCGACGGACGCACGCCGCTGATCGTTGCGGCGATGTCGACCAAGCCGCTGGCCGTCAAGCTGTTGCTGGAGCACGGCGCAGATCCGAACCGGCGTGCGGTCGACGGTGCGATCGGCAACGCGTTGACCGCGGCCTTCTTTGCCATGAACGGTGCACGGCTCACTGGCCGCGTCGACGAACCCGAACCCGCGAAGCGCGCCGAGGCGATGATCGTGCTGCGACTGATCGCAGCGAGTCATCCGGATTTCGATGTGATGGTGAGCCGCGGCCCCACGCGTGTTTCCGCGCTCATGATCGCCGCAGAAGCGGGTGCGCCGGACGTGGCGAAGGTGCTGCTCGATGCCGGCGCTTCGCCCAACTTCGCCAACGACGGCAGGTTCACCGCGATCGACTACGCCGTCGCTCGCGCGCCGGTGTGGTCGCAGTCGACTGCGCAGGATCGCGTGGAAGTTGCGCGGCTCCTGCTGGCCGCCGGCGCGCAGCCGCTGCGCAAAAGTGCCGATGGTCTCAATTCCGTGGAGCGCGCCCGCAAGAGCGGCAATGCAGCGATGGTGGCAATGCTGACGGCGGCGCGCTGATTCGCCGCCCTGATTCGCCACTTTGGGAAACGCGTCCGCTATGGCTTCTTCTGTTCCGTCCGGGCCCGTTCCTCCTCGCGTGCCCCCGCGAGGATGCCCGGCAGCGCGTAGTTCCCTTCGTGGCATGCGTATTCGTAGATCGGCTCGTCGATGCGGTTGAAGGGCAGTTCGCCGGTGTACGGCGCGGTGAATGTCGCCGGGTCCTCGACCGTGAAGCGATAGAGGATCACATCGGGACCCGTGCGGGTGAACCGTTCCGTCACCTTCAGCTGATCGGAAGCGCCACGATAGGGTCCCAACGGCGAGGCCTGCGCCAGCTGCGTCGGATGAATGTTCGTCGTTTCGACCACGAGCGTGTCGCCTTCCCAATGTCCTATCGAATCGCCGAACCAGGGACGAACCTGCGCCGGAGCGTGTTGGGTGGCTCCCAGCCGGATGATGCGCGCGTCGTGGATCATCTCCGTCATGATCAGGACATGGTCCTTCGTCTGCACGATGGTGTAGTTGTTGTTGTAGAAGTAGTTCGGCAGCATCGGCGGGCCGGCGTTCGATCCGAATGAAGTGATGCAGCGGTCGGAGAGCGATCTCACTTCCGGGCCGTCGAACTCGCCCGACTGCTTCGCCAGCGCCATGCGTTCCGACGTGCGCTGTCGGGCTGCGGCGGTCAGCGGCGGCAGGCGGCCGTTGGCTGGATCGACGATGATGGAACTGCGCGCGACGCCGTCGATACGAATGACTCTGTGACCCGGGTCCAGCCAGAAACCGTTGTAGCCGCCGACCACGCCGCCGGCCGCCTGCGCGAGTCGCTCGACGAATGTCGGTTCTCCCGGCACGTCCGCCAGTTCGTTGCTGCCTCCCTTGACTGCCACTTCTCCGGGTTCCGTCGGTCGATCGCGGAATTCCTCGACGTCGTGAGCGCGCTTTTCGAGCGCGGCCGCCTGTTCGTCGGTCAGCGTCGGTCCCTGATTGCCCATCCGTTCGAAAGGCGTCTGGGTTTCATTGCTCCAGTTGCCCTGCAGGTCGGGTTTTCCATCGAAAGTGCGCGGCACGACCCAGGGTTTGTCCGGGGCCTTTGCCGGCGCTTGCGCGCCGGCCGGAGCAAAGGGGATTGCCGCGAGACTCCACGCCACAGCGAGCAGGCCCGCGGGCGAACGTCTTCCGGATCGTGAGGAGGTTGCGCTTTTCATGGGATGAGCCTGCATTGGCTGCCGCAGTCCGCATGCTAGTGGGCCGCGAGGCGACGAACAAGAACGGACACGTTGCCTCGTCATCGGGTAGGGTCGGGTCCATGACTGTCGATCACCGGCGACTGCAGCAACTCGCTACCCGTTCCGCGTTCTTCATTCCCGGCTTCATCATTGCGTGCTGGGCGCCGCTGGTGCCGTTCGCCAAGGAACGCGCGTCGCTCGACGATGCCACGCTCGGGTTGCTGCTTCTGTGCCTGGGTCTGGGTTCGCTGGCGGCCATGCCGATCTCCGGAGTGCTGGCCGCACGGTATGGCTGCAGACCGGTGATGGTCGCGACAGCGACGATCATGGTGCTGGCCTTGCCCATGCTGGCCGTCGTCGCGACGCCCTTCGCGATCGGCCTGGTCCTCCTGATGTTCGGTGCCGCCATCGGCGGGATGGACTGCGTGATGAACATCCAGGCAATCGCGGTGGAGCGTGAATCAGGCCGCTCGATGATGTCGGGATTTCATGCGTTCTACAGCATCGGTGGCCTGGCCGGAGCCGCCGGCGCTGCGCTGCTGCTGTCGCTGGGAGCAGGTATCGTCACGACAACGATCATCGCGTCGCTCTGTGCCATCGCGATCGCGCTGCCATCGATGCGCGCGTGGCGTTCGGAGCGGGCGCCGCGAGGAGAGCCCGTGTTCGCGTTGCCCAGGGGCGTGGTGATCCTGATCGGACTGGTCTGTTTCGTCTCGTTCCTGGCCGAAGGCGCCATGCTCGACTGGAGCGCCGTGTTCCTGCATGAAGTGCGATCGGTCGATCTGTCGCATGCGGGATGGGGCTTCGTGGCATTCAATCTGGCGATGACCGTCGTGCGGCTGCTCGGCGACGGCATCGTCGATCGTCTCGGCCGTGCGCGGACCGTTCTGGTCGGCGGCATCACCGCAAGCGCCGGTTTGCTGCTGGTCATCGGGATGGCCGACTTCGGCGCCAGTCTCGTCGGCTTCGCCTTGATGGGAACGGGATGCGCGAACATCGTCCCGGTCATGTTTACCTATGCCGGACAGCAAACCAGCGTCCCGCACAGCATCGCGATCCCGGCCGTGACGACGATGGGCTATGCCGGAGTCCTCATGGGTCCGGCGTTGATCGGCTTCGTTGCCCAGCAATGGTCGCTTTCAGTGGCCTTCTTCATCACCGCGGTGTTCATGGCGATCATTGGATTCATCGGTGCTGCGATGAAGGTTCGTTGAAGCCAGACGCCGGCTACCCGCGTCGCGCCGCTTCGATCGCAGCGACATCGATCTTTCCCATTTTCATCATGGCATCGAAGGCGCGTTTCGCGACGGCACGATCGGAACTGGTGACGGCTTCGATCAGTACGCGCGGCGTGATCTGCCAGGACAGGCCCCATTTGTCCTTGCACCAGCCGCAGGCGCTTTCGGTGCCGCCATTGCCGACGATGGCATTCCAGTAGCGGTCGGTCTCGGCCTGGTCTTCGGTGATGATCTGGAACGAAAACGCTTCGCTGTGCTTGAAGGTCGGGCCGCCGTTGAGGCCGATGCAGGGCACGCCGACCACGGTGAAATCGACCGTGAGCACCTGTCCTTCCTTGCCGTCCGGATAGTCGCCGGGGGCGCGGTGGACCGCAGTCACGGCGCTGTCAGGAAAAGTCCGGGCATAGAACCGCGCGGCTTCTTCGGCGGCGTCGTCGTACCAGAGGCAAATCGCATTCCTGGCCATTGTCGGTCTCCGTTCGTGCGTCGATGGATGGGGCTGTCAGGAAGAATGACGAAGTGGCGAGGCGGGATCCGACAATGAAGTGAAAAATGAGAAGTCAGGAATTTTCCGTGTCACCCATCGCGTGACCAGCCGCTGGCATCGCGCTGCAGTTGCTCCCGCGCCGCGACGTACTCCGCTTCCAGCCGATCCACGAGTTCGCTGACCGGCGGCACGTCGTGGATGCCGGCGACGCTCTGGCCGCTGCCCCAGATGTCGCGCCAGGCTTTTGCCTTCTGCCCGCCGCCGCTGGCGAAGTTCATCCTGCTCTTGTCGGCTTCGGGCAGCGCGTCAGGATCCAGGCCCGCATTGACGATACTCGATCGCAGGTAGTTGCCGTGCACGCCGGTGAAGAGGTTGGTGTAGACGATGTCCTCGGCATGGCTGTCGACGATGGCCTGCTTGTAGGCATCGACGGCGTTCGCTTCCCTGCTGGCGATGAAGCGTGTGCCCATGTAGGCGAAGTCCGCGCCGAGCGCCTGCGCCGCGAGAATGCCGGCGCCGGTGGAGATCGCACCGGAAAGAATGATGGTGCCGTCGTAGAACTCGCGTACCGCAGTGAGCAGTGCGAACGGCGACAGCGCGCCCGCATGACCGCCAGCGCCGGTGCATACCAGGATCAGTCCGTCGACACCCGCCTGCAGCGCGCGCCTGGCGTGCTTGATGTTGGTGACGTCGTGATAGACGAGTCCGCCGTAGGAGTGCGCCGCCTCGACCACGGCATCGGGCGCCTGCAGGCTGGTGATCCAGATCGGCACCTTGTGGCGCACGCAGACTTCGATGTCGTGGGCGAGGCGGTTGTTGGAGCCGTGCACGATCTGGTTGACCGCGAACGGCGCGACGCGACGGCCGGGGTGTTCGCTTCGATACGCGTCCAGTTCGGCGCGGATGCGGATCAGCCATTCCTCCAGCGCCGGTTCCGGCCGTGCATTCAGCGCGGGGAATGCGCCGACGATGCCCGCCTTGCACTGTGCGATGACCAGTTCGGGCGAGGAGACCATGAACAGCGGCGATCCGATCACGGGCAATCGCAGCGAACGGCGCAGGGAATCGGCAATCGCCATGGGCAACCTCGGGAAGCGGACGGGTCGCCGAAGAATACTTCTTCTCTTCCTGTGGGGCCGCTTCAGCCGGCCTCTTGAGGAGTCAGGCTGAAGCCTGACCTACAGAAGAAAGGAGCCTCTTGTCTCCGATCGGGTTTGGTGCCATTTTGTCTGAGTTATTTTGATCCGGGGCTGCTTGTGGAGTTCGGCAAACTGGCGGACGGAACGGCGATCGACGCCGTCGAGCTGTCCAACGGGCGCATCTGCGCCCGCATCATCGCGCTGGGGGCGGCTCTCCAGTCGCTGCAGGTGCCCGATCGCAACGGCAAGCCGGGTGATGTCGTCCTCGGCTACGCCACGGCGGCCGAATATCTTGCGAAGCCGCAGTACTTCGGTGCGACCGTGGGCCGCTATGCCAATCGCATCCGCGGCGGCCGGTTCTCGCTCGACGGCAAGTCCTACCAGCTCGCCGCCAACGACGGCCCGAACCATCTGCACGGCGGCGTGAAAGGGTTCGACAAGGCCGTGTGGAAGATCGATGCAGTGAACAGCGGTTCGCCGGCGAGCGTCGCGCTGAGCCATGTGAGTCCGGACGGCGACGGCGGTTTTCCCGGCACGCTCGAGGTCACGGCGACGTATTCGTTGAACGAGAAAAACGAGCTGAGCCTGGAGTACAGGGCGACCACCGACAAGCCGACCGTGCTCAACCTCACCAATCACAGCTACTTCAATCTCGCCGGCGGCGGCGACATTCTCGGCCATCGCCTGACATTGCTCGCGGATGCGTACACGCCGGTCGATGCCACGCTGATCCCGACGGGCGAACGCCGCAACGTCGCCGGCACACCGTTCGATTTCCGCCAGCCGCGCGCGATCGGCGAACGCGTGCGCGACGGCCACGACGAGCAGATCCGCTTCGGTCGCGGCTACGATCACAACTACGTCCTGCGCGACGAGGCGGGCACGCTGCGGCGGGCGGCGAAGCTCGAAGATCCGGCCTCCGGACGCGTGATGGAGTTGCTGACCGCCGCGCCGGCCGTGCAGTTCTATTCGGGCAACTTCCTCGACGGCACCAGCATCGGCAAGGGCGGTCGCATCCATCGCCAGGGCGATGCGCTGTGCCTGGAACCGCAGGTGTTTCCGGATTCGCCGAATCACGCAGATTTTCCGTCGGCGCGCCTGAATCCGGGCGACACTTATACCAACGTGATCGTCTACCGCTTCTCGACCGCGGGCCGCTGAAGGTCTGCCGTTTCAGGACCGTGACATTGCAATGACAGCATCGAATTCTTCCGCCTCCGGCCGTCGCCTGCGTTCGCGCGCCTGGTTCGACGATCCCGCCAACGCCGACATGACCGCGCTCTATCTCGAGCGCTACATGAACTTCGGCCTGACGCTGCAGGAACTGCAGTCGGGCAAACCGATCATCGGCATCGCGCAGACGGGCAGCGACCTGTCGCCGTGCAATCGCCATCACCTCGTGCTCGCCGAACGCGTGCGCGAAGGCATCCGCGAAGCCGGCGGCATCGCCATCGAATTTCCCGTGCATCCGATCCAGGAAACGGGCAAGCGTCCGACTGCCGGTCTCGATCGCAATCTCGCGTATCTCGGCCTGGTGGAAGTGCTGTTCGGCTATCCGCTCGACGGCGTCGTGCTCACCATCGGCTGCGACAAGACCACGCCCGCGTGCCTGATGGCGGCGGCGACGGTGAACATTCCCGCCATCGCGCTGTCCGTCGGGCCGATGCTGAATGGCTGGTACAAGGGCGAGCGCACCGGCTCGGGCACGATCGTGTGGCGCGCGCGCGAACTGCTCGCTGCCGGCCAGATCGACTACCAGGGATTCATCAAGCTGGTCGCGTCTTCGGCGCCGTCGACCGGTTACTGCAACACCATGGGCACGGCCACGACCATGAACAGCCTGACCGAAGCGCTCGGCATGTCGCTGCCGGGTTCGGCGGCGATTCCCGCGCCGTATCGCGATCGTCAGGAATGCGCGTACCTCACCGGCAAGCAGATCGTCGAAATGGTGGCGGCCGATCGCAAGCCGTCCGACATCCTCACGCGCGAGGCGTTCATCAATGCGATCCGCGTCAACTCCGCGATCGGCGGCTCGACCAATGCGCCGATTCATCTGAATGCGCTGGCGCGCCACATCGGTGTCGAACTCGCCATCGACGACTGGCAGAAGTACGGGCTCGACATTCCGCTGCTGGTGAACCTGCAGCCGGCGGGCGAATACCTGGGCGAGGACTACTACCGCGCCGGCGGCGTTCCGGCGATCGTGTCCGAACTCATGAAGCAGGGATTGATCAACGAAGCGGCGCTGACGGTGAACGGCAGGTCCATCGGCGAGAACTGCCGCGACGCCAGCATCGCCGAGGAAGCCGTGATCCGTCCGTTCGACACGCCGCTCAAGTCGAAGGCCGGCTTCACGGTGCTGCGCGGCAACCTGTTCGATTCCGCGATCATGAAGACCAGCGTGATCTCGCAGCCGTTCCGCGAGCGCTATCTGTCGAACCCTGACGATCCTGATGCGTTCGAAGGTCCTGCGGTCGTATTCGACGGACCAGAGGACTATCACAAGCGCATCGACGATCCATCGCTCGGCATCACCGACGCGACGCTGCTGTTCATGCGCGGCGCCGGTCCGATCGGTTATCCCGGCGCCGCCGAAGTGGTCAACATGCGCCCGCCCGCGTACCTGATCACGGCGGGCATCCACAACCTGCCGTGCATCGGCGACGGTCGCCAGTCGGGCACGTCGGGCTCGCCCTCGATTCTCAATGCATCGCCTGAAGCTGCGGCGGGCGGTGGCCTCGCCTTGCTGAAGACCGGCGATCGCGTGCGCATCGACCTGAAGCGCGGCGAGGCGAACATCCTCATCAGCGACGAAGAACTCGACGCGCGCCGCAAAGCGCTCGAAGCCGCGGGCGGCTATCCGATTCCCGCGAGCCAGACGCCGTGGCAGGAAATGCAACGCGCCACCATCGGCCAGGCCGACACCGGCGCGGTGCTGGAGAACGCGGTGAAGTACCAGAAGATTGCGCAGACGATTGGTGTGCCGAGGCACAATCATTGAGGAAGGCTACAGGGGACAGGCTACAGGCTACAGGCTACAGGCTACAGCCTGAGTCGGATCCCTTCTGGCTGTCGCCTGTCGCCTGTCGCCTATCGCCTGACCCCCTATGCCCTACACCCTCATCGCTCCCCAGATCCGCTGCCAGCTCGGTGAAGGTCTGCTCTGGTCGGCGCGCGAGAACGCGGTCTACTGGGTCGACATCATCGGCCAGAAGCTGCATCGCTATGTGTTGTCGAGCGCCGATACGACGTCATGGTCGATGCCGGAGAAGACCGGCTGGATCGTCGAACGGCGCGACCGGCCTGGCTTCATTGCGGGCATGCAGAGCGGATTCGTCGAACTGACGCTCGATCCGGTGACGGTGCGGCATATCGCGGATCCCGAGCCGCATCTGCCGGGCAATCGCATGAACGACTGCTGCGTCGATCGTCGCGGGCACCTCTGGGCAGGCACGATGGATGTGCCGATCGAGCAGGTCACGGGTTCGCTGTACCGGCTCGATGCCGATCACAACGTCACGCATCACGACAGCGACTACCTCATCACCAACGGTCCGGCGTTCAGCCCTGCGTGCGATCGCATGTATCACAACGATACGGGGCGCAGCGTGGTGTATCGCTTCGATGTCGCTGCCGATGGCAGTCTCTCCAACAAGCGCGAGTTCATCCGCTTCCCCGAAGCGTGGGGCGTGCCCGATGGCATGACGGTCGATGCGGAAGGTTTTCTCTGGATCGCGCAATGGGGCGGCGGCGGGATCAGCCGCTTCACGCCCGAGGGTCAGCGCGACCGGTTCGTGCCGCTGCCGGCATCGCAGATCACCAATGTCGTGTTCGCCGGCGAGAAGCTGGATCGGCTGTTTGCAACGTCGGCAGCGGATGGCAAGCCGGATGAGGCGCTCGCCGGATCGTTGTTCGAAGTGGATGCGGGCGGGGTGAAGGGACTGGCGCCGCATCTGTTTGCGGGCTGAGCCTCTTTGTCTTCTGTGGGGCCGGCTTTAGCCGGCCTTCTGAAGAAGTCAGGCTGAAGCCTGACCCACAGGAAGAGCCAGAATCCTTCTCACTCCACCGTCAACACCACCACCGACTTCGGCGGCAGGTTCGCGACGATCTGGTCGCCCTTGCGCTGCGCCTTGAACTCCGCCGGCTTGACCGCGTTCGGCCGGTCGAAGGTGTTGTGCGCATCCATCGCGTTCGCCGTCAGCACACGGCCCGACACCTTGCCGGCCGTTGCGCCTGCGATCTTCGTCGTGAGCACCGCGCCGCGATTCGGATCGCTGTTCACCAGCGCGACGTACAGCCTGCCGTCCGTGCCCTTCGCCGCGGAGACATCCACCGCCGGGATCGACCAATCGCCATGCGTGTACTGCGGCGACTTGAACTCGGCGGGCAGGAACGTCGCATCCTGGAACGGCACGTACATCTCGAACACGTGATAGGTCGGCGTCAGCACCATCTTCTCTTCTTCCGTGAGGATCATGGCCTGCAGCACGTTCACCATCTGCGCGATCGCCGTCATGCGCACGCGTTCGGCGTGACGATGGAAGATGCTGAGCGACAGCGCCGCGACCTGCGCATCGCGCAGCGTGTTCTGCTGCCACAGGAAGCCGGGATTGCGGCCGGGTTCCGGGTCGTACCAGGTGCCCCATTCGTCGACGTACAGGCCGACGCGCTTGCCCGGATCGTACCTGTCCATGATCGCGGAGTGCTTCGTCACCAGTTCGTCCATGCGCAGCGCGTTCTTGAGCGTCGACGCCCACTGGTCTTCGGGGAAGCCGGTCGACTTGCCCTTGTCTTCCCAGCGTCCCGGGACGGTGTAGTAGTGCAGCGAGTACGCCTCCATGTGGCGCGCGGCCTGCGACAGCATCACTTCCGTCCAGTAGTAGTCATCGACGTTCGCGCCGCTCGCGATGCGCTCGGGCCTGTTGTCGCGCGGCGCGCGGATGAAGGTCTGGAACTGGCGGTACTGGTCCGCGAAATATTCCGGACGCATGTTGCCCCCGCAGCCCCAGGTTTCGTTGCCGACGCCGAAGTACGGCAGACGCCAGGGTTTCTCGCGACCGTTCCTGCGACGCATTTCGGCGAGCGTCGATTTCGTGTCGGACGTGATGTACTCGACCCACTCCGACATCTCCTGCGGCGTGCCGGAACCGACGTTGCCGGCGACGTACGCATCCGCGCCGATCAGTTCGGCGAAGTCGAGAAACTCGTGCGTACCGAAGGAATTGTCTTCCTCGACGCCGCCCCAGATCGTGTTGATCTTGACCGGCCGCCGGTCGCGCGGACCGATGCCGTCGCGCCAGTGATATTCATCGGCAAAGCAGCCGCCGGGCCAGCGCACCACCGGGACTTTCAGCTGCTTGAGCGCCGCGACGACGTCGTTGCGATAGCCGCGCGTATTCGGAATTTTCGAATCCTCGCCGACCCACACACCGCCGTAGATGCCGTACCCCAGGTGCTCGGCAAACTGGCCGTAGATGTTGCGATTGATCTTCACGCCCGGCTGGTCGGCGCGAATCGTCACTGCCACTTCCACAGGCTTCGCGCTCTGCGCTGCCGCCTGCATCCCCACCAGCGATGCCATCGCCATCGCTGCTGCAATCGTCTTTCGCATTTCTTCTCCTGATCGAAGAGGAAGAGGTTTCACACGGAGATCACGGAGGGCACGGAGGAGAAGAAGAGAATTTTCCACGGGGGACACGGGGAACACGGGGTCTCGGAGCGGAAATCTTCTTTCCCCGTGCTCCCCGTGTTCCCATTCTTCCCCCGTGGAAATTCTCTTCTCCCTTCCGACCCTCCGTGGCCTCCGTGATCTCCGTGTGAAACCTCCGATTCTTCACTCCACGAACGGCGCGACGACGACACGTCGTCCGCACATGAAGGCGTCGGCAACGAGCTGGAAAGGCGTGACGTCGACGTCGATCTGATGCGAGCGCACGAGTTCTGCGAACCGCGCGTACAGATTCGGGTATTCGCGATCTGGCGCTTCGATGGGCGGATCGTCATTGATGCGCAGCACCGAGCCGCCTTTCGAGAGCACGAGGCGGCCGTCGTCGGTGTCGACGACGATGTCCCAGGTCTGCGGGCCGGTCTGCAGGAAATCGAGATCCATGCACACGTCGGTGCCGGACTCGTTGGCGAGCTGCAGCGTGGCTGCGACGGGCGCTTCGCAGTTCGATGGAAAGGCCAGCTGCGCATCGCGCAGTACCAGGTTGCCCGGCAGGATGCGGGTGATGATCGACATCGCATTGATGCCGGGATCGAACACGCCGAGACCGCCGGCCTTCCAGATCCAGGTCTGGCCCGGGTGCCATACGCGCACGTCTTCCTTCCAGGTGACGACGACCTTGCGGACGTTGCGTCCCGCGAGCCACCGACGCGCCGGTTCGACGCCGGCCGCTTCGCGCGAATGCCAGGTGGCCTGCAGCGCCACGCCCTTCGACTTCGCCAGTTCGACCAGCGCGCTGACTTCATTGAGCGTCGCACCGGGTGGCTTTTCCAGCATCACGTGGCGGCCCTGCGCCAGCGCAAATCGCGCGATGTCGTAGCGGATCTGCGGCGGCGTGCAGATCGCGAGTGCATCGAGGTCCGGTACCCCGGCAATCAGTGCCTGCACATCCGGAAAATTCTTCACCCCGTCGAGCTTGTGATGCGGGCTCGCTGCGGCGACCAGCTCGAACGCCGCGTTGCCGGCAATGGCCGGTACATGCTGATCGCGTGCAATCTTGCCAACGCCCACCAGTGCGATCTTGATCTTGTTCATGTCTTGATGTTTCAGAGAAGAAGGTTTCACACGGAGAAGAGAAAGGATTTCACACGGAGATCACGGAGCAGAAGAAGAGAATTTTCCACGGGGGACACGGGGAACACGGGGTCTCGGAGCAGAAATTTTCTTTCCCCGTGCTCCCCGTGTTCCCATTCTTCCCCCGTGGAAATTCTCTTCTCCATCTCCGTGTGAAACCTTCTTTCTTCACAACGCACCCACCGCAACGTCCGAAGCAGCGACGCGCCGCAGCGGATTGCGCAGCGCGAGCGCGAACGGCGGTGCCGAGATCTCGAACACGTCGCCTGCCTCGGTCCTGATGCCGTCGGCGAACGACAGCGTCGCGGTGCCGAAGAAATGCACATGCACGTCGCCGGGACGGCGGAACAGCGCGTACTTGAAATGGTGATGTTCGAGATTGGCGAGCGTGTGCGACATGTGGGTCTCGCCCGTCAGGAACGGCTTCTCCCAGATCGCCTTGCCGTCGCGCAGCAGGCGGCTGGTGCCGCGCACGTCCTGCGGCAGTTCGCCGGTGAGCAGTTCGGCGCCGAGCGCGGCGTGGCGCAGCTTCGAATGCGCGAGCCACAGGTAGTTGCCGCGCTCGGTGACGTGATCGGAGAACTCGTTGGCGAGGCAGTAGCCGAGACGGCGCGGATTGCCGCGCTCGTCGATGAGATAGAGGCCGGCGATCTCGGGTTCTTCGCTGCCGTCGAGCGCAAAAGCCGGCGAGGGCAGGGCGGCCCCGGGGCTGACGACGTTGTCGCCATTGCCCTTGTAGAACCACTCGGGCTGCACGCCGACCGCGCCGGCCGCGGGTTTGCCGCCTTCGACGCCCATCAGGAACATGCGCATGGAGTCGGTGACGTTGCCGGCCGCGGCGGCCTTGTGCATCGTGTCGCGGCCTTCGGCGGAGCCGAGGTGCGTGAGGCCGGTGCCGGTGAGATACAGATGCGCGGGATCGGGATGATCGATCGGCGGCAGGAGGCGGCCTTCGCGCTCGGCGGCTGCGAGGTCGATCGATTCGTTGCTCAGTCGCGAGATGGCGAGTGCATTCAGCGTCGTCGATTGCGCGATTGCCTGGCGCGCGAGTTCGTAGATCGTTGCGACGCCTTCGAGGCGGCGTGCGCTGTCGTCATCCGCGGCGGCGACGCAACGGGTTCCGGCGGATGTGTTCAGCTGTATCAGGCGTAGCGACATCGATCATGCCCTTGCAACTCGGCAAGAGCCGGCTAAAGCCGGCCCCACAGTCGGACAGGAATCAGCCCATCCCTCTTCCTGTAGGTCAGGCTTCAGCCTGACTCCTCTCAGTCCACCCGGTACACGCCGGAGGCCGGCTGAAGCCGGCCCCACAGTCAGAGAAGAATCCTCTTCCTGTGGGTCAGGCTTTAGCCTGACTCTTCCCTAGTCGACCTTGTAAACCCCATCGACCCTGCGCGGCCGCTTCGGCGCATCCGCCTTCAGCGGCGCCGGCAGCAGCGCCTCCGGAAAATCCTGGTAGCACACCGGTCGCAGAAACCGTTCGATCGCCAGCGTGCCGACCGACGTGCTGCGTCCATCCGACGTCGAGGGATACGGCCCGCCGTGAACCATCGCGTGACTGACTTCCACACCGGTGGGCCAGCCATTGACGATGAGGCGTCCGGCCTTGCGTTCGAGCGTCGGCAGCAGGCGCTGCACCACGGCGATGTCCTTGTCGGTGAGCTGCAGCGTCGCGGTGAGCTGGCCTTCGAGATGTTCGAGCACGCGCACGAGCTGTGCGTCATCGGTACAGCGCACGAGCAGCGACGAGGCACCGAACACTTCCGCCATCACGTCTTCGTACTTCAGTGCGTCGTCGCCCGAGATGGCGAACAGCGCGCCGCGGCCGCAGTTGACGCCAGGCTTGTCTTCGCCGCGTGCCAGCGTGGCGACACTGGCGTGCTGCTCGAGCTGATCGACACCCTTCACGTAGGCGCTGTGAATGCCGGAGGTCAGCATCACCTGCGGTGCCGAGCCCTGCAGCGCGGCGCTGGCCGAGGCGACGAAGCGATCGAGTGCCGGACCTTCGAGCGCCAGCACCAGGCCGGGATTCGTACAGAACTGACCGGCGCCCAGCGTGAGCGAACCGACGAATTCCTTGCCGAGCGCTTCGGCGCGCGTGGCCAGCGCGTCCGGGAGCAGAACGACGGGATTGATGCTGCTCATTTCCGCGTACACCGGAATCGGTTCCGGCCGCTCGCTCGCGATCTTCATGAGGGCGAGGCCGCCGGCGCGCGAACCCGTGAAGCCGACCGCTTTCACATGCCGATGCGCGACCAGTCCGCCGCCGAGCGCGCGCGAATTGCCGTTCAGCAGCGAGAACACGCCGCCCGGCAGGTTGCAGGCTTTCACTGCGGCAGTGATGGCGCTCGCCACCAGTTCGCTGGTGCCGGGATGCGCGGAATGGCCCTTGACGATGACGGGACAACCGGCGGCGAGCGCAGCGGCCGTATCGCCGCCCGCCACGGAAAACGCGAGCGGAAAGTTGCTGGCGCCGAACACGACGACCGGACCGAGCGGAATCCTGCGCATGCGCAGGTCCGGTCGCGGCAGCGGCTTGCGATCGGGCAGCGCCGGATCGATGCGCAGTCCCATCCAGCCGCCCTTGCGCAACTCGTCTGCAAACAGCCTGAGCTGATTGCACGTGCGGGCGCGCTCGCCAGTGAGCCGCGCCAGCGGCAGGCCGGATTCGGCATGCGCGCGCTGCAGCAGCTCATCGCCCAGCGCCATGATCCGGTCGGCGGCAGTCTCGAGGAATTGCGCGCGCAGTTCGGGATCGAGTTCGCGATAGGTGTGAAAGGCCGACCATGCCAGTTCGCAGGCCTGATCCACTTCGGCCGGACCTGCGGCACTGAATCCCGGCGCCAGCGCTTCGCCGGTCGCCGGGTTGTAGGCGGGAAAGGTCTCGGTCTTGCGCACTCGCGTGCCGCCGATCAGCAGTTCTCCGGAAATGGTCATCACGACTCCTCGCCTGCGGCCCGCGATCCGGTTGCAGGTGTCTATATAACTCAGACAATATAACACGGCCAGGCGCCGCCCCGTCGATGGACGGCAATCTCTGGTAGCGATAACACCGGCCGTGTGCCTACCATACGCCGCCGGTGGCGCGGCTCAACTGCGCGCCGGTCGGGGGATACCACGCGAGGGTTCGCCGGTCATCGGTGACTGTCGCGCTGGCCGGATGTTTCGACAACAACGAGCAGGACGGCACGCATGACCGGTACCGCAGTTTCATTCGCAGGGCTCGACTGGGCCGTGGTCGGCCTCTACTTCATCGCCAACACCGCCATCTGCGTGTGGTGTGCGCTGATGAAGGAAAAGAACACCGAGGACTACTTTCTCGCCAGCCGCAGCGCTGGCTGGATCCTGATCGGTTCCTCCATCTTCGCGTCCAACATCGGCGCGGAGCATCTGATCGGCCTGGCCGGATCGGGCGCCGATTCAGGCGTGGCCTTCGCTCACTGGGAACTGCACTCCTACCTGGTGCTGGTGCTCGGCTGGGTATTCGCGCCCTTCTATCTGCGCGCGAAGATCTTCACCACGCCGGAATTCCTCGAGAAACGCTACACGCCGGCGACGCGCACGGTGCTCTCGGTCATCTTCCTGGTCAGCTACATCCTCACCAAGGCGTCGGTGACGATCTTCGCCGGCGCCTTCGCGATCCAGACCATTCTCGGCTACCAGCACGTCGACCTGCCGCTCCTCGGCGAGACGGATTTCTTCTGGTTCGCCGCGTTCTCGCTGGTCATCATCACCGGCGTCTTCGTGGTACTCGGCGGCATGAAGTCGGTGCTGTGGACCGAAGCGATGCACGTACCGGTACTGCTCGCGGGTTCGACCGTGCTGCTGTTCGTCGGCCTGAACGCCATCGGCGGCATGGATGCGCTGCGCGCCGCCAATCCCGAAACGATGCATCTGTGGCGGCCGCTGTCGACCACGCCGGAAACGCAGGGATTCCCGGGATTCCTGTTCGATCCGAGCAGCACGCCGTGGCTCGGCGTGCTGCTGTGCTCGCCCATCATCGGCCTGTGGTACTGGTGCACGGACCAGTACATCGTGCAGCGCGTGCTGACCGGCAAGAGCCTGAAGGAATCGCGTCGCGGCACCATCTTCGCTGCCTATCTGAAGCTCACGCCGCTTTTCATCTTCCTGCTGCCCGGCATGATCGCGGTGGCGCTGTACAAGCAGGGCGCGCCGGGATTCGAAAGCATCGGCGACAATCCGCAGGGCGCGTTCCCGGTGCTGGTTTCCAGCCTGCTGCCGGTCGGCCTGCGCGGGCTGGTGCTGGCGGGCATGCTGTCGGCGCTCATGAGCGCGCTCGCCTCGCTGTTCAATTCCACGGCGACGCTGTTCACCGTCGACTTCTACAAACGACTGCGGCCGCAGTCGTCGGAGAAGCACCTGGTGAACGTGGGACGCCTTGCGACCGCGGGCGTCATCGTGCTCGGCATGCTGTGGATTCCGTTCCTGCAGGATCTCGGCAAGGGCCAGCTCTACACCTACCTGCAGCTGGTGCAGTCGCTGCTCGCGCCATCGATCGCGGCGGTGTTCATGCTCGGTATTTTCTCGAACGGCGTCACGCCGAAGTCGGGCCTGGTCGGCATCAGCACCGGCTTCGTGCTGGGCATGCTGCGCCTGATTTTCCAGGCGACTCACGAGATGTACGGCATCGAATGGCCCGGCTTCATCCAGACGCTGGTCGACATCAACTGGCTGTACTTCAGCTTCCTGCTGTTCGTGTTCACCTGCCTGGTGATCTTCGCCGTCAGCATGGTCACGCCGAAGGCGCCGCCCGAGCAGATCGCCGGCATCACCTACAAGACGGCCACCGCCGCGCAGCTGGCAGAGGAACGCGATGGTTACGGGTTCTGGGAGATTTTCCACACGGTGGTGATCGTGGGGATCATCGTGTGGATCTATATCTACTTCTGGTGATCGGCGACCGTTCTTCTTCTTGCTGTGGGGCCGGCTTTAGCCGGCCAGAAGCGTCAGGCTGAAGCCTGACCTACAGTCGGAGGCCGGCCCCGCAAAATCGGGCTTCAGCCGGCTTTCCCCGCCTTCTTCGGCTTCCGCGCATTCGTCGTATCGAGGAAGGCGAGATCGACCAGGTTCATCATGGCCTTGTGTGCCGCCGCAGGGTCCGACGCCCTCACGGCTTCGTACACCTTGCGATGATCCGGCACCGGGTCGCGCGCGAGCGGGTTCTCGCGCTGCTTGAAGATGGTGGTCCAGGACACTGCGGCGCCGACGCCGGTCGTGAGCGTTACCAGAAACGCATTGCCGCTGGCGCTCAGCAGCGCGGAATGGAACTCCTGGTCGGCGAGCCGGCCCGCTTCTTCGGCCAGCGTGTATTTCGCCATGCCGTCCAGGGCGCGCGACATCGTTTCCAGGTCGGCTTCGCTGCGGCGCTGCGCCGCCAGCGCTGCGGCCTCGGGCTCGATGATCCGGCGCAGTTCGAACAGGTTGTGCAGCAGTTTCTCGTCCGGCTCGAACTCGAAAATCCACGACAGCACATCGGGATCGAGCAGGTGCCAGCGCTCCGGCTGGCTGACTTTCGTGCCGACTTTCGGCCGCGATTCGACCAGCCCCTTCGCCGCGAGAATGCGCACCGCTTCGCGATAGGCGCCGCGCGAGACATGCAGGCGATCGCTCGCCGCGATCTCGCCGTTCAGCAGTTCGCCGGGCTTGTAGCGACCCGAGACGATGAGGATGCCCAGATCGCGCGCGATCGTTCCGTGCAGGCGCAGCGACCGGCGGCGCGCACGCACGTTCGATTTCTGCGCTGATCGGATCGAAGCTGCTGCAGGCGCCGAATCGTTCGAGGATTTTTTCTTCCGTGCCATGGCCGGTTAATTTAGTCGTGCATCCGACCACCGGCAACAGCGCGACTTGGCGCTGCGGGCGTCGCAAAAGGCCGCGATGGCCGTCGCGTATCAAAGTAATGTCAGACAATACGACGAAAACTCCCGGCCGTGCGCCGGCCACTTTCCCGCGGTACGAGGCGATACTTCCCGCCGGCCTGATCTGGCGTAGTGGTGCGGCGGTTTCTGCCCGAGGAGAAAGAGATGATCGACGACGAACGCGAGATTCGCGCGCTGGTGGCGACGTGGCTGGAAGCCACCAGGGCAGGCGACACACAGAAGGTGCTGTCGCTGATGACCGATGACGTGGTGTTCCTGCAGCCCGGACATCTCATGCGCAAGGCCGATTTCGCGGCGGCGGCGCAGGCCCAGTCCGGTGCGGGCGCGCCGCAGATCGACGGCACCAGCGAGATCCAGGAACTCAAGGTGCTGGGCGACTGGGCCTTCCTGTGGTCGAAACTCAAAGTCGATGTCACGCCCGCCGCAGGCCGGCCGACGACACGCGCCGGTTACACGCTCACTCTGTTCGCCAAACAGAACGGACGCTGGCTGCTGGCGCGCGATGCGAATCTGCTCGTTCCCGTGGAGGCCGGCTGAACCTCAATGGCATAGCGTCTTTTCTGCTGTAGGTCAGGCTTTAGCCTGACTCTTCAGCGGCCGGCTAAAGCCGGCCCCACAGCAAGGCAAGAGCCCCCACAGCAAGGCAAGAGCCCCCACAGCAAGGCAAGAGCCCCCACAGCA
>NZ_DAINNK010000050.1:0-40105 GCF_036735925.1 Povalibacter sp. | reverse complement strand
CACTGTCCATACCGCGGCGTTGGAGGCCCACTGGCGCGCGCGGGCGCGGTTCATCGGATCGAGGATCTGCTCCAGTCCAGCGATCAGGCGTTGCTGGCCGCGCTTATCGGAGGGATTGGCCAGCGGAATGGCGGGAATGCGGCTCAGGTCGAGCACGGCACCATTGCTGCCCGGATTCACGAACGGTTGCGTATCAGCAAGATCGGCGTAGTTGTAGTACTCGATGATGGTGGCGATCAGACCATCGCGCAGACCGGTGAGATGGGTGGTGCCCTCACTGCCAAGCTGCAGCAAGTCCTGCGCAAAGCGAGTCAGTGCCGAGCCGTCAGAAGCGAGTTGATCGCGCAGCAGACGATTGAGGAAACTGGTTTCGTCATTGACAGGCGCAACAGCCACATCCTCGCGCGCGTACAGGTCTCTGCTCAGCAGCATCTCCAGCAATGTCGGCAGGCGTGCCGATGCATTCTGCAACGACGTCGACGCCATCATCGCAGTCAGCAATGCCATGCCGTGCAAATCAATGGCTTCGAACAGATTCATGGAGTCGTTGAGCGTCGTCTCTCCGATGAGCACTTGCGTCAACGGCAGGGAGAACGTTTGAAATCCAGGCAGCGCCCGCAGACCAGCAAGCGCCTCGCCCTCCAGGTAGTAGCCCGTCACATTCTGGATACGTTGCTGCAGCATCTGCGCCTTTGCATCGCCGCCACCTTCCACATCTTCGACGTACTCCTGAAATAGCTGGCTGATCGCGAGCGGCCGTCCCTGGGCAAACTGATAGTTCACATACTCCTGGAAGTACTGGCTGAGCGTATTCGACGGACCGATACCTATAACGATCGGAGGTAGCGTCGGTATCGGATTGAACTGCACCTGAGCAGACAGCCCTTGAGCCGTCAGACCGAAAGGCGCCGGGTCGAAAACGACCGCATCGAGATCGAAGAACGCCGCCATGAGCTGTGCCAGTCCACCACCCAGCGAATGCCCCGTCAGTGTGATGTCGGCCTGCGGGTATTGAGCCATCACATCCGCGATGAGGTGAATTGCGTCCCTGACTTGTCGCGACTCCCAACCGAAGGCGGCTGGTATGTTCCCTGTGTAGAAGTCAGTGACCAGTTGTCCCAGGCTCTGCGCATTCGTCCCGCGGAATGCGATGACTACTTCGTCGCCGTTCTTGTAGACAGAGGCGGCAAAGCCGGTGCCAGAATTCGAGGCGGATAGAGGATCAGTGGTCCAATCGGTGAGGCCGATTTCATTCGCTAGCGAAGGGTTATAAGCATTGTAGGAAAATACTGCGAGTTCAATGGATGTGGCCATTTTTCCCTCCTTAGATCTAAAAGGCACAGATACAGAGTTGAAATACCTATCGCATACAATGAACTTTCTGCTCTCTCACTATCTCGCGATATTCCCTACCAATATTTGAGGAGGCTTCGAGACGACCCCTGTCCGAAATCGTTACATGATTTTTCTCTGATCGTCGCTGATATCTATGCAACAGATTTACCGGATGCCCAATAGATGAATCTGAAAGAGGCATCTCTTGCCACCCGCCGTCAGCTAATCGGAACTCCCAATAGGGCGGTTCTGGTTTGCCTCTACTTCGCCACACATCGCACGAGGTGGTGGTTGCCACGACAATCCATTCCCGTGTAGATGGATCCTGATAGAGCACCAGCGCCATCAATGGCTGTTTCCACACGGGCAGGTGAGCCAGATCCCCTGTAAAGGAAAGGGTGGCCTCCCTCTCCACCGCGTTGTAGGCATCACCGGCGAGCGAGTTCGATTCGTCGAAGACAACCGTGCGCCTGACTTGAATAACGCGATCCGGAGAAAGCAGCACATCTTCCGTCCACTCCCGCGTCTCAGGTTTCGGCGAGCCGCAGGCATATAGCGCACACGCAAACAAGCTGACCCACAGAGACATCGTGGCTAGTCGCGATACTCTTGCTGAAATCATCCCTCATCGCCTCCCATCGTCATGTTGTTCGAATCGCATCGAAGTCCTGATCCGTGATGCTTTGCCGCAGTCTGTTGTCGTGACGATCCTACGGTCAAGCGCCAGATGGCGACGCGTTGTGACAACTGCTTTTCATCAGCGGTGTCGCTCACGCCGCGAGCAAAAAATCGTCGCGATTCGCAGATGTCGTTTCCGTCATCGCCGGCCAGCACGTCCCAGCACTTGCTGGTTCGCCTTCGATCCGATTTCCCAGGCCGCCATGAATCAGATTCTCGCCGGCCCCGCCGATGAGCGTATCGCTGCCTCCCCCGCCAGCGAGCACGTCGCGAGCATTCGTACCGACCATCAAGCTGCGCTGCGCTTCGTCCCAGCTCACCGCTCCATACCCGCTTCGCTCGCCACCCGTTGCACGGGCGACAGCAGATATTCAAGGACAGTTCTCTTACCCTGCACGATCTCGACCGACACCTGCATGCCCGCAGCCAACGGCAGGATCAGGTCTGCGGCCTCGAGTTTCTGCTCTTTCAGTTCGATCAGCGCCTTGAACGTCGGGGCCCGCCAGCTCTCGGGAACCTGCTCATCGTGCCGCTGGGACGCCGAGTCCGCGCTGACGTTTCTGACGATGCCCTCCAGCATTCCGTACCTCTGGAACTGGTAGGCGGCAACCTTGACCCTGACCGGCTGATTGGGCGCGACGAACCCGATGTCCTTGTTCTCGATCGACACCTCCGCCATGAGGGGTTCGTCTTGCGGTACGAGGCTCAGCAGTACGCTGCCAGGCTGCACGACGGCGCCGACAGTCGTCGTGGCGAGCTCCTTTACGATACCGGCCTGCGGTGCACGCAGCTCGAGCAACCCTTGCTGGTAGGTCAGCCTTTGCTGTTGCTGTTCGAGGCGCGTAATGGCGGTGATGGTTTCCATTCGCGACTGATTCAGCTCGTTGGCGTAAGCACTCCTGATCTGCGCCAATCGCTGTTCCGATTCTGCAAGCGCCGCCTCCAGCGAAGCGACTGTGGCGCGTTGTGCTTCCAGGTCTTGCGCTTTCTCGATGGCCTCGCGTTTTCTTTCTTCCGCCTGAATCGCCCCGACCAGATTCTCGTTGGCGAGTTGCTTGTATGCCGTGGCGGTCCTCTCGTAGCTGGGCAGCGTAATCTCGAGTTTTTCGAGCAGTTCCCGGGCGGCACCCAATTCCTGGTTTGCCCGGCGGCGTGTCGCCGACGCCTGTCCGACTGCATCGAGCAACGACTGCCGGTGGCTGGCATGCTGTGCCGACACTTGCGCAAACAAGGTCGCATCGTCTTCCGGGCGCTGCGGCATGGATGTATCTGCAAGTTCGGATTCGATGCGACGCAGCTGCAAACGCTGCAATTGCAGTTCGCGTGCCGTAGCACTGGTATCAGCCGCAGCTACCGTCGGATCCAGCCGCACCAGCACTTGTCCCTGCGCAACTTTCACGCCTTCCTCGACGAGGATCTCGCGGATGATGCCGGCGTCGGCCGGTTGCACGATCTTGACGTAGGTTTGTGGTACCAACCGCCCCTGCGCCACGGCGACGATGTCCAGTTTCGCGAAGATCGACCAAAGCAGCAGAATGGCAACCAGGACAATCACCGACCGCATCACGATGCGCGCCGTGCGATCTGGATCGCCAGCCTCGATTTCGAAGAGTGCGGAGGCGATACGGATGGGGAGCGGCGGTGCTTTCTCTTCGCTGCTGTTCATGCGGGTTTGCCCTCGCCTTCTCCCGCCGGATGGGAAAGAGGATGGGGATGCGGAACGACGCTCAATTTCTCGCCGATCCGGACTGTCTGATCCGGTTGCAGGGTTCTGGGCAACGCGTGCGCGATGAACAGAATGGTCACGCGCCCCTTCAGCGCATTGATGGTGCGACCGAGCTGTTCAGCAGTCGGCAAGTCGACGCTGCTGGTTGCCTCGTCGAACACCAGAACTTTTGGGCCTTTTATCAGCGCCCGGGCGATCGCAATCCGCTGGCGCTGACCTCCGGACAAGCCGACACCGCGCTCACCGATCCCGGTCTGATAGCCCTCGGGTAGTGCTTCGATCGCTGCATGGATCTCGGCCATCCTGCAAGCCGCGACGACCTGATCGAAGGATGCGAACGGATTTCCGGTCCGGAGGTTCTCGAGAATGGTCCCGGAGAACAGGCTGGTTTCCTGCGGTACGACGCCGAAGCTGCTTCGCAGCTCATTTGCCGCCAGACCGCGGATGTCGATGCCGTCGACACGGATCGTGCCGCGCGTGGGCTGATAAAAACCCTGCAGCAGACGGGCGAGCGTGCTCTTGCCGGCGCCGGATGGGCCCATGATGGCAACGAGCTGCCCTGCGGGCACCGAGAGACTGAAGTCGTCGTACAGCAGCGGAAGATTCTCGGCATGACGAAATGCCAGCGCCTCGATTTCGATCGCTCCGCCACCCGAACGCATGCGCGCTTGCGTGAGGCGATACGGTTCGGCAGGAGCGTCCATCACATCGCCAAGACGCAGGACTGCGATACGAGCCTGCTGGAACTGTTGCCACAATCCCACCAGCCGCAACATCGGCTGCGATACGCGTGCTGCAAACATCTGAAATGCAACCAGCATTCCTACGGTGAAGCTTGCTGACGTCATCACCAGATGCGCGCCCAGCGCGAGAATCAGCAGGCTCATGACCTGTTCGAGTCCGGAAGCCATTGTCGAGTAAGTGTTCCCCAACTGGCGAGTCCTGAACGAGGCGCCGAGAAAAGCCGCCAGAAGATCCCGATACCGGTGGTTGAGCTGCGGCTCCATCTGCAGGGACTTCACCGTCTCGATACCTGCCACGTATTCGGTCAGGAATGCCTGATTCGCCGCGCCTCGCAGAAACTGCTCGTTGAGCCGGCGCTGGAACAGAGGCGCCACCAGCGCACTGATGCCGACGACCAGCGCAAGAATGGCGAGCACCACCAGCGTCAGCTTGATGCTGTACCAGAACATGATGGCGACGAAGATGAGCAGGAACGGCAGGTCGAGCATCAGCGTGACTGCCGCCGAGCTGACGAACTCGCGAATGGTCTCGATTCCCTGCAGGCGCGCCGCGATGACGCCGGTCGGCCGATGCTGGAAGTAACGCACGGGCAGCCGGAACAGATGCTCGAAAACGTGAGACCCCAGAACGGCATCGACGCGATTCCCGGTGTGCAGGATCAGATACTGGCGCACCCAGGTTAGAACCGCCGTGAAGACGATGAAGACGGCCATGCCGACCCCGAGCGCAATCAACGTGCTCTCGGTGCGATGCACGACAACCTTGTCGATGATCGCCTGGGTGAACAGGGGAAATGCCAACGCCAGCAACTGCAACGTCAGCGATGCCAGCAGTACTTCATGCCATATCCGCTTGTGACGCAGCAGCTCCGGCACGAACCAGCGAAAGCCGAACCGTTCGCGCGACGACACGGAAATGTCCGGATCCGCCGCCGGTTCGGCACGAACTCTCAACTGGAGCGCAAAACCCGTCAGTCGCCGCTGGAGTTCGGCGATGGGGATACGCCGGGGCTGAGGATCGTTCCTTTCTGCGACAAGGACGTGCTCGCCATCTGCACCCAGCAAGAGCAGCCAGCTGGCGCTGGGGGCACCTGGAATCGAATCGTCCGGGTCTGCGCCTGAGGCGGGCCCAGACGGTTGCGAACCACGGCTTGCCGATGGGTCGGCATCCGCGAGGACTACGAGCGGCAGTCGATCGGCGGCGATGGTTGTGAGCGATTCATCGCACGAAACATCGAACCCGACAGCGTGCGCCAGGCGAGTGAAATCGGAAACCTGCAGGGGAGCGACACATTCGCGCCTTATCGCCGCCGCATCGCAGGACTTCTGATGCAGAGCGCAGAACGTCGACAGTATCCAGATCGCGTCTGGCGATGATATGCGAATCGATGCCGGGTCTGTCCTACCTACTGACCTGGAATCCTTCAGCGGACTCGTGCCCGTGACACGTGCTGCATCCATGCTCATGCAGCTGGATCAGCGCAAAGGGATCAGAACATCGGAGCACGGCAGTGATCGCATGGAATCCTCCCAGAACGTTGATCCGTTAACTTGTTCCTTACGTCCGTTCTTCGTGAACGGGTTTTCGATGCTCTCATCCGCCCGCGATCGATTCTGCCAGCACGAAGCAATTTGTCAAAAATGAGAGGCCGAGGAACCGGGAAAAGATACCGAAACCGCCAAGTCCCAGCGAACTCTCAGTGTTGCGATTGAACGGCGTCCGCGCGAGCAGCAGGTCGACGACGCAACGGGGTCCACGTCCCAGCCACTACGGCGGCACACAGCAGAATCACTGGCCAGTTGCCTACGTGCGCGTACGGCGTCAGTCCCGTGCGAGGCTGCACCACGCCCGTCAGCACGTCGGGCTTGAAGCGCGGCAACGCCTTCTCGACGTCGCCATTGGCCAGAATGAGCGCCGAGATGCCGTCATTCGCGGCGCGCAGCAGCGGACGCTGCGCTTCCATCACGCGCATGCGACTGATCTGCAGATGCTGCGGTGCTGCCGTGGTATCGCCGAACCAGGCATCGTTGGTGACGTTGACCAGCAGCGTCGCGTCCTTCAGCACGTCGAGCTGTTCGGAACCGTAGGCATCCTCGTAACAGATCGTCGCGCCGATGCGATTCCCGCCGGCGCGCAACGCGGGCTGATGCCGCTCGCCTGCCGTGATGTCGGCATACGGCAGGCTTTGCAGACGCATCCATTCGCGAATGAACGAGGGCACGGGAAAGAACTCGCCGAAGGGGACGAGCCGGCGCTTGTCGTACCACTGTGCGTCCTCGTCGAGCACCAGCAGGGCGTTGCGGATATCGTCCTCGCCACCCTTGCCATAGCGCAGCATGCCCGTGATCAGGACGGTACCCTTCGCGCGTGCGCGGCTCCAGATCCACGACATGAAGTCGCGCAACTGATCGGGCATGTCGGGCAGTGCGGACTCCGGCCACAGCACGATGTCCTTGCCGAGATGCGGCAGCGTGAGATCGCGATACAGATCGATGGTCGAGTCGCGGTACTCGATGCTCCATTTCATGTCCTGCGGCACGGCGCCCTGCACGATGGCGACCGTCAGGGGGCGTCCGATCGGGCGGGTCCATTCGCGTTGCCACAGCGCAGCGCCCGCAATCCAGATGACTGCGACCGCGGCCAGCGCAGCAACACGCTCGCGCTTCGTGCCGACGAGGAATACCGTCAGCGCGCCGGCAGAGATCGCGGTGAGCAGGCTGATGCCGTACACACCCCAGACTGGCGCGAATCCTGCGAGCGGCGAGTCGGTCTGCGAATAGCCGAGTGCGAACCAGGGAAAGCCGCTGAGGAACCAGCCGCGAAACCATTCGAGCAGGGTGTAGGTGGCGGGATAGAGCAGCAACGAGAGCGCCCCCACCCCAACCCTCCCCCGCTTCGCGGAGGAGGGAGCCCAGCGAGTCAGCGCGTAGCCCAGCGCCGCTGTGTAGCCGCCGAGAATCGCCACCATCGCTGCCATCAGGAAGATCGCGAGCCACGCGGGCGCATGCCCGATCTCGTGAATGGTGTTGTAGAGCCAGTAAGTGCCTGCGAGAAACAGGCCGACGGTGAACAGGAATCCCGACTTTGCGGCCTGACGCGGCGACGGCGCGAAATACCAGCTCAGGAACAGGTATGCAGGACACAGGATCGCCAGCGGCCACCACTCCAGCGGCGCGAACGCCAGCGACAGCGCGGCACCCACGGGCAGCGCGAGCCACTGCGCGTGCGGGGTTTCGAAGAAAGCCTGAAGCGAAGGGAGTCTCACAGGCTTGTAGGTCAGGCTTTAGCCTGACTCTTCAGAAGGCCAGCCAAAGCCGGCCCCACAGGCAGACCACTGACTCCGCACTTCGCAGGAGCCATCCCTATTCTTCTCTCGGCACGATGTCGCGATTCGTCGTGACGCGCAGCAGATCGAGCCGGCGCCGGTCGGCGCGCATGACGCGGAATTCCAGTCCGTCGAGCGTGAAGGTTTCGCCGCGACGCGGCAGGCGGCTGAGGAAATTGATCACCAGTCCACCGATGGTGTCGAAGTCTTCGTCGCTGAACGAGGTGCCGAAGTACTGGTTGAACTCGTCGATGCGCGTCGTGCCCTTGACGCTGAACTGGCGCTCCGCTTCCTTGCGGATGTCGAGATCGTCGTCGACGTCGTATTCATCGCCGATGTCGCCGACGATCTGTTCGAGCACGTCTTCGATGGTGACGAGGCCCGACACGCCGCCGTACTCGTCGACGACGATCGCCATGTGATGGTGGCTGGCGCGGAATTCCTTGAGCAGTTCGGAGAGGCGCTTGCTCTCGGGAATGAAGGCGACGGGACGCAGGCATTCCTTGATGTCGAAATTTTCGCGACCGCCGTCGACGAAGTAACGCAGCAGATCCTTGGCCAGCAGGATGCCGACCACCTGGTCGCGATCCTCGCCGATCACGGGATAGCGCGAGTGGCCGGCTTCGATCACGGCCGGCAGGATGTCTGCCGGTGGATCGTCGCGGTTCACGATCACCATCTGCGAGCGCGGCACCATGATGTCGCGCACCTGCATCTCGACCACTTCGAGCACGCCTTCGAGCATTTCGAAGGCATCACCGCTGATGACGCCGCGCGACTTGGCATTCGCCAGCAGGCCGGTGAGATCCTCGACATCGCGAGGTTCGCTGCTGAAGCTGTCGGTGATACGCCGCAGCCAGCGACCGGTCGGTCCAGGTTCCTCAGGCATAGGGATTGGGGTATCCGAATGTCGCCAACAGATTCATTTCGCGCGCTTCCATCAACTCGGCATCGCGGTCGATCTCGTGATCGTAACCTAACAGATGCAACGTGCCATGGATGACCATGTGGGCCCAGTGGGCCGGGGGCGTTTTGCCCTGTTCCCGTGCCTCGCGGGCCACGACAGGGGCGCAGATGACGAGGTCGCCCAGCGGTGCCGGGCCGCTGGCTGCTGGCTGCTGGCTGCTGGCCAGACCGGAGGGGAAGGACAGGACGTTGGTGGGTTTGTCCTTGCCGCGCCAAGCCACGTTGAGCCGACGGCTTTCGGCGGCGCCGACGATGCGGATGACGATCGAAATCCGTTCGGCGCCCGGGATCGTCTTCGCTCCGGGCAGTCCGCCGATGAATGCGGCCACCGCCCAGCGTCGCATCGCGCCCGGGTGAGGTACGCCCTTCCTGGAAGCAGCAAACTGGACCGGTACTTCGAGTTCGACGTCGTTGCCGCCTGCGCCCCGCTTGCGACTCTTCGAGTGCTCACGAACAGATCGCGGCATTACTGTTCGGGGCCTTCCGTGCCAGGACCGCCCGCGCCGGGCGGAGGCTGCACACGCTCGTATGTTTCGACGATGCGCTGTCCCAGCGGAGGACGCGCGACGTCGCGCGGCGTGAAGTGAGTGACCGCGACGCCCGCCACGCCCGGCAGCACACGCATCGCATTGCGCAGTCCGGACATCTGCTGCTTCGGCAGATCGGTCTGGGTGATGTCGCCGGTGACGACGGCCTTCGAACCGAAGCCCAGGCGCGTCAGGAACATCTTCATCTGTTCGACCGTGGTGTTCTGCGCCTCGTCGAGAATGATGAAGGAGTCGTTGAGCGAACGGCCGCGCATGAATGCCAGCGGTGCAATCTCGATCACCTGACGCTCGACGGCGCGGGCGACACGATCGAAGCCCATCATTTCGTAAAGCGCGTCGTACATCGGGCGCAGATAGGGATCGACTTTCTGCGCGAGATCGCCCGGCAGAAAGCCCAGCCGCTCGCCGGCTTCGACGGCGGGCCGCACGAGCACGATGCGTCGCACGCGTTCGGATTGCAGTGCTTCGACTGCGCAGGCCACCGCGAGGAACGTCTTGCCCGTCCCGGCGGGGCCGATGCCGAACGTCAGATCGCAGGTGTGGATGTTGTGCAGGTATTGCCGCTGGTTCGGGCCGCGACCGCGAATGCCGCCCCGTTGCGTGTGGATCGACAGATCGTCCGCACGTGCAGGAGCGGCCGCACCCGCAGTTTCCATCCCCGCTTCCTGCAAGGCGAGGTGCACGCGATCCGGCGTCAGCGATTCCCGCGCCGACAGCTCGAACAGCTTCTGCAACACCGACTGCGCCATGGCAGCCGCCTCCGCCGGTCCGGTCACTGCAATCTGGGCGCCGCGGCGACTGACCTGCACGCCGAGCCGCTGCTCCACGTGGCGCAGGTTTTCGTCCATGGGTCCGACGAAGTTCGCCAGTCGATGGTTGTCGACTGGTTCGAGGGCGAGATCGCGGGTTTCGACGGGAGTACTCACAAGGAATCAGGAATGGGATTTCACACGGAGTTCACGGAGATCACGGAGTCATGAAGAAAGACTTCATGCAGTCGCCCGTCTTGTCTCCGTGGCCTCCGTGATCTCCGTGTGAAATGTTTCGCTCTTCGTGTCGACCAGCCGGCCGCGCAGGGAATTGCTCATCGCCTCGGTGATGACAACATCGGCGAACTGACCGATCAACGCCCGGGGCGCGTCGAAGTTCACCCAGCGCATGTTCTCGGTGCGGCCGGCGACCTGGTGCGGATCCTTTTTTGAAGGACGCTCGACCAGTACGCGCTGGACGCTGCCGACCATCGACCGGCTGATCTCCTGGGCTCTGGTATTGATGCGCGCCTGCAGGAGGGCGAGACGCTGCTGCTTCTCGTCCGCGGTTACATCGTCCGGCAGCGACGCAGCCGGCGTGCCGGGCCGGCGGCTGTAGATGAAGCTGAAGGACTGATCGAAGCCGACGTCGGCGATCAGGTTCATGGTCGCCTGGAAATCGCGTTCGGTTTCGCCGGGGAAGCCGACGATGAAATCCGAAGTGATGCTGATGTCGGGACGGACCGCGCGCAGCTTGCGGATCTTCTGCTTGAACTCGAGCGCCGTGTAACCGCGCTTCATGGCCATCAGGATGCGGTCCGAGCCGGACTGCACCGGCAGGTGCAGGTAATTGCAAAGCTTCGGCACATCTCGGTACGCCTCGATCAGTGCATCGCTGAATTCGAGCGGATGCGAGGTGGTGAAGCGGATGCGCTCGATGCCGTCGATCTCGGCGATGAAGTAGATGAGCGTCGCCAGATCGCAGAGCGTGCCGTCATCCATCGGACCGCGGTAGGCATTGACGTTCTGTCCCAGCAGGTTGATCTCGCGCACGCCCTGCGCGGCGAGTTCGCGGATCTCCGTCATCACCGGTTCAAAGGGACGGCTGACTTCCTCGCCGCGCGTGTACGGCACGACGCAGAACGAGCAGTACTTGCTGCAGCCTTCCATGATGGACACGAAGGCCGTCGGTCCTTCGGCCCGCGGCTGCGGCAGGTGATCGAACTTTTCGATCTCGGGAAAGCTGACGTCGACGACCGGACGGCCCGTCGAGCGCAGCTCGCTGATCATGTCGGGCAGCCGGTGCAGGGTCTGCGGGCCAAACACGAGGTCGACATAGCCAGCCCGCTTCGTGATGCCCTCGCCTTCCTGGCTCGCGACGCAGCCGCCCACGCCGATGATCAAGTCCGGCCTGGCCTGTTTGAGGTGCTTCCAGGTGCCGAGCTGGGAAAAGACCTTCTCCTGCGCCTTCTCGCGGATCGAGCAGGTATTCAGCAGGATGACGTCGGCCTGTGCCGGATCCTCCGTCAGCTCGTAACCGCCTGATTCGCGAAGGACATCCACCATCTTGGCGGAGTCGTATTCGTTCATCTGGCAGCCGTTGGTGCGGATGTAGAGGAAGGGCATGGGACGGGGGCGGAAACGGGGCGGCTAGGATACTGGGGAGGGCCATGGGCTGCCAGCCGCCAGCGGCTGCCCGTGGGCAGCAACCCTCTTGCTGTGGGGCCGGCTTTAGCCGGCCAAAGTCAGGCTAAAGCCTGACCTACAGCGGAGGCCGGCCGGGGCCGGCCAGGTCGTCAGAACGGAATATCGTCGTCGAACCCACCCTCGTCTCCAGCCGGCGCACCCCGATCCTCGACCGCTGCCGGCCGCGACTGACGGGCTTCGCCGCTGCCGCGCGATTCGAATCCGCCACCACCGCCCGATCCGCCGCCCGCGCCGCCGCGGCTGCCGAGCATCTGCATGTCGCGACCGACGATTTCGGTGGTGTAACGGTCCTTGCCTTCCTTGTCCTGCCACTTGCGGGTGCGCAGGCTGCCTTCGATGTAGACCTGCGAGCCCTTGCGCAGGTATTCGCCGGCGATTTCGCCCAGCTTGTCGAACAGCACGATGTTGTGCCACTCGGTGCGCTCCTGCTTGTCGCCGGTGGACTTGTCGGTCCACGATTCGGACGTGGCGATGCTGAAGCTGGTGACGGCCTTGCCGCTCGGCATGTAGCGGACTTCCGGGTCCTTGCCGAGATTGCCCACGAGAATGACTTTATTGATGCCGCGCGCCATGACGATCGCCCCAATCCGGTAAACGAGGGCGCACATTCTAGACGCGCCCCGCGGCGACGGTCAGACAATTAATTGGGCAAGAAGGGGAGAAACACACGAAACCCTGACAGATCCTGACGGGCCGGCGCTTGCCCTGCCCGGCTTTGCCCCCACCTCGACCGTCCCCGTATAGTGACCGGTCCCGCTTTCGCCGACGCCCAGCCATGTCCTCGTCCATCGTCATCCGCGGCGCACGCACACACAACCTGCGTAACGTCCATCTCGAGCTGCCTCGCGATCGGCTCATCGTGTTCACCGGGCTGTCGGGCTCCGGCAAGTCCTCGCTCGCCTTCGACACGATCTATGCCGAAGGCCAGCGCCGCTACGTCGAGTCGCTGTCGGCGTATGCGCGCCAGTTCCTGTCGATGATGGAAAAGCCCGACGTCGATTCCATCGACGGGCTGTCGCCGGCGATCGCCATCGAACAGAAATCGACTTCGCACAATCCGCGCTCGACCGTCGGCACCGTCACCGAGATCTACGATCACCTGCGACTGCTGTTCGCGCGCGTCGGCGTGCCGCGCTGCCCGGACCATCACGTCGATCTGGCCGCGCAGACCGTCAGCCAGATGGTCGATCAGGTGCTGCGCCTGCCCGAAGGCACGCCGCTGATGCTGCTCGCGCCGATGATCGACGGTCGCAAGGGCGAACACCTGCAGGTGATCGAAGCGCTGCGCGGCCAGGGGTTCGTGCGCGCGCGCATCGACGGCAAGGTGGTCGAACTGGACCAGCCGCCGAAGCTCGACAACAAACGCAAGCACACCCTCGAAGCCGTCGTCGACCGGCTCAAGGTGCGCGGCGACATCGCGCAACGGCTCGCCGAATCCTTCGAAACCGCGCTGCGCCTGTCCGACGGCACGGCGCGCGTGGCCTTCATGGACGAGCCGGAGCGGGAGGAACTCGTGTTCTCCGACCGCTTCGCCTGCACGATCTGCGGCTACAGCCTCGCCGAACTCGAACCGCGGCTGTTCTCGTTCAACAATCCCGCCGGTGCCTGCCCCACCTGCTCGGGACTCGGCGTCCAGCAGTTCTTCGATCCGGCGCGCGTGGTCCATCACCCGCACCTGTCGCTGGCCGGCGGTGCAATCCGCGGCTGGGATCGGCGCAATGCCTATTACTTCGCGCTGATCCAGTCGCTGGCGCGGCAGTACAAGTTCGATATCGAAAAGCCGTGGAACGAACTCGCGGCGAAGCATCAGAAGATCGTGCTGAACGGCAGCGGCGAGGAGAAGATCGAATTCCGCTATGTCGATGCGCGCGGCGGCACGACCAAACGTTCCCACAAATGGGAAGGCGTGATTCCGAATCTCGAACGGCGCTATCGCGAAACCGAATCGGTAGCGGTGCGCGAGGAACTGGCCAAGTACCTGAGCAACCAGCCCTGTCCCGACTGCAAGGGCACGCGCCTGAATCGCGCGGCGCGCAATGTATTCGTCGCCGGCCGCACGCTGCCGGAACTGACCAGCATGGCCGTCGGCAATGCGATGCGTTTCAGCGCCGATCTCACGCTCGACGGCTGGCGCGGCGAGGTCGCGGCCAAGATCATCAAGGAGGTCGCCGAGCGTCTGCGCTTTCTGTGCGACGTCGGGCTCGATTACCTCACGCTCGATCGCAGCGCGGAGACGCTGTCCGGCGGCGAAGCACAGCGCATCCGCCTCGCGAGCCAGATCGGTTCGGGCCTGGTCGGCGTGATGTACATCCTCGACGAGCCGTCGATCGGCCTGCACCAGCGCGACAACGAACGCCTGCTGTTCACGCTCAACCGGCTGCGTGACCTCGGCAATACCGTGATCGTCGTCGAGCACGATGAAGACGCGATCCGGCACGCCGACTTCGTGGTCGATCTCGGGCCCGGCGCCGGCATTCACGGCGGCGAGGTCATCGCCAAGGGCTCACCGGAAGAAGTCGCTGCCAATCCGAAATCGCTCACGGGGCAATACCTGTCGGGCGCGCGCGCGATTGCGATTCCGGCATTGCGCGCGCCGAAACAGGACGATCGCTTCCTGCGCATCGTCAATGCGCGCGGCAACAACCTGAAGAACGTCACCGTCGACATTCCGCTCGGCGTGATGACCTGCGTCACGGGCGTGTCGGGATCGGGCAAGTCCACGCTCATCAACGACACGCTGTACCAGGTCGTCGCACGCACGCTGAACGATGCCTCGAACGATCCGGCGCCGAACGACGGCGTCGAAGGACTCGACCAGATCGATCGCGTCATCGACATCGACCAGACGCCGATCGGCCGCACGCCGCGCTCCAACCCCGCGACGTATACCGGCCTGTTCACGCCGATCCGCGAGATCTTTGCCGAGGTGCCCGAAGCGCGCACGCGCGGCTACGAACCAGGGCGCTTCAGTTTCAACGTGAAGGGCGGTCGCTGCGAAGCCTGCCAGGGCGACGGCGTGATCAAGGTCGAAATGCACTTCCTGCCAGACATCTACGTGCCGTGCGATGTCTGCAAGGGCAAGCGCTACAACCGCGAAACGCTGGAGATCCGCTACAAGGGCAGGAACATCAACGAAGTGCTGGAGATGACGGTCGAGGATGCACTCGCCTTTTTCAAGCATGTTCCCGTCATCGAACCGAAGCTGCAGACACTGATGGACGTCGGGCTGTCCTACATCCGCCTCGGCCAGAACGCCACGACCCTGTCCGGCGGCGAGGCGCAGCGCGTGAAGCTCGCGAAGGAACTGTCGAAGCGCTCCACCGGCCGCACGCTCTACATTCTCGACGAGCCGACCACCGGCCTGCACTTCTTCGACATCGAACAGCTGCTGGCCGTACTGCAGCGCCTGCGCGACGAAGGCAACACGATCGTCGTGATCGAACACAATCTGGACGTGATCAAGACCGCCGACTGGATCATCGACCTGGGGCCCGAAGGCGGTTCCGGCGGCGGACAGATCGTGGCCCAGGGAACGCCGGAAACGATCGCCGCGAGTCCGCAGTCCCACACCGGCCGATTCCTCGCGCCCGTGCTGGCGCAGGCACAGCAGCGCTCGCGCAAGCGGGCGTAGGACAGTCGCCATGACGGATCCTCGCACTTCTCCGGCCGTGTGCTCCTTCAGTGGCGGCAAGGATTCTTGCCTGGCGCTGTGGCTCGCCCGGCGACAGGGATACCAGGTACGTACGCTGCTCACCATGTTCGAGGAAACGGGCGTGCGCAGCCGCTCGCACGCCATCTCGCGCCCGCTGATGGAACGGCAGGCCACCGCGCTCGGCTGCGAACTCATCGTGCGAACGGCCACATGGAAAGACTACGAAGCCGTCTTCATCGCGACGCTGCGCGAACTGCATGCGAGCGGTCATCGCTCGGCAATCTTCGGCGACATCGATCTGCAGGCGCACCGGGACTGGGAAGAGAAGGTCTGCGCCGCAGCCGATATGCGCGCAGTGCTGCCGCTGTGGCAGAACGATCGGCTGCAACTCGTCGACGAAGTGCTGGCCGCCGGCTTCCGTGCCGTCGTCGTCTGCACCGATTCGCGCTATCTGGACGACTCGTTCTGCGGCCGGCCTTACGATGCGCGCTTCGTCGCGGACCTGCCTGCCGATGTCGATGCCTGCGGCGAAAACGGCGAGTTCCACACGTTCGTGTACAACGGGCCGTGTTTCAACGAGCCGGTACCGGTCCGTGTCGATGGCTTCGACGACTACACCGCGCCCGCGGAGTACGGCGGCGTACGTTATCGTTTCGCGCGACTCGCCGCCGCCTGAGGCTTCTTTCTCAGCGTCGCTGCCCGACGAAATCCTTCGAATTGAAAACCTGGCGCACTTCGCCGTGCGCCACCGATTCGCGGAAACGCCCGCCGGTGAGATGGCTGACGATGTCACGCCAGAACGCGACGGCCGGCTTGTTGTAGAGGAACTCGGTGATTTCCCAGGTGCCGGCGAACCGCGCAAAGATCAGCTGCGCCGCGTCGCGGCCGATCCCCAGACGACGCTGCGCCGGCGCCACGAAGAATTCGGCCATGTGGTAGTCGATGGCATCGCGCTGATGGCGCAGCGGCCGGCTGACCAGCGCGAAGCCGGCGGGGCGCTCGTTCTTGAGCAGGATGAGCGGGTGCGAACTGTCGTCGGCGAACCAGCGGGCCAGCAGTTCCGGCTCACGCTCGCCGTACTCGCCGCGAACCGGGAACATGCCCGTGTTCATGCTGTGCTGCGAGAGGTCCTCGAGATACTCGGGGTAGTAGCGCTGAATCCATTGGCGGTCTGCCTCGGAATTCCTGGCGTCGCGAATACTGACTGGCACGTCGATGTGATCGGCTCGTCCTGTGCCGCCTCCGCAGCGGATGTCGATGGAGGCTGTATTGTCTTCCCTGTTGCCGGTGCGATCCAGCGTGGATCGATACGGATGTGAAATGGTCGGCGCGATCGGCAACGTCGCCCGACGAACGAAACCGGGCAGGCCGATGCCTGCCCGGCTCGCAGCTCAATTACTGAGCGGGGGTCACGGCTTCCTTGGCAGCTTCGCCAGCGGCCTGGGCGGCGTCGCCAGCAGCAGCAGCGGCATCGCCGGCAGCGGCAGCAGCGTCGCTGGCAGCAGCGGCAGCAGCATCGCCCGCTTCGGTGGCGGCGGCAGCAGCGGCATCGCCGGCAGCGGCAGCAGCATCACCAGCGGCTTCGCCAGCAGCCTGCGCAGCCTCACCGGCAGCAGCGGCAGCGTCCTGAGCCTCTTCCTTCTTCGCGCAAGCAGCCAGCGACAGGGACAGCGCGAGAGCAGCGAGAATCATCTTGGTGTTCATGTGATCTATCACCCCAGTGATATTGCGTTGATGTGATTGCGAGTCGATAACGACACAGCGATCGCGAGATGACATTCTCCCGTCGATTGCGGCGGGCGGATTCTAGAGCCTTTCATATATGTTTGAAACGCTCGCACCATGCGCGTCGCGAACCGAAGACAACATCCGGGGACTCGAAAAACATGCTGAATCGCAGGTCCGTACGCATCTCGATAATCGCGTTCTGCGCTTGTATTACGCTGTCTGCGTGCGTATCGCAGCATCGCGTTGCGAACGCGGTGATCGATGCGACGCGTCGTCATGAACCGCTGCCGCTGCCTCGCCTCATTGACGAATCGTTGACAATTGCAGGGGCGTACCGGATTCAAAAACGCGTTGCGCAGGCTCGCCTGGACGGCGCGCAGCCCGGAGGGTTCAAGGCAGGACTCACGTCGCCGCAATCCCAGGCCCGCTTCGGTACGAACGAACCGGTCGCGGGCGTACTGCCGCCGGACGGCCTGCTGCAACCGGATGCGACGATTCGACTGAGCGAACTGCGCGGTCTCAACATCGAAACCGAAGTTGCCTTGCGCATCGGCACACCGATCCGCGCACACGTGAAAGATGTCGCTGAACTGAAGCGACACATCGACGGCGTCGCACCGGCCATCGAACTGCCCGACCTTCACTACGTCTCCACCGCGCAACCCGCAGCGCTCGACATCATCGCGACCAACGTCGCCGCCGCGGCCTACATCGTCGGCGATTTCAGATCACCCGCGACGCGCGATCCGAACGACGCGGCGCCGCGGCTCGTCTGCAACGGCAAGGAACTCAACTCGGGCCTCGCGCGCGATGCACTCGGGGATCAATGGGAAGCGGCCCGCTGGCTCGTGAACACGATGCTGCAGCAGGGATGGCCGATCGAAACGGGTCAGATCCTGCTGACGGGCGCGCTGGGGCGAATGATTCCCGCGGCGGCCGGCGACTGCAGCGCCGACTACGGCACCTGGGGCACAATCGGCTTCCACGTTGTGCAGTAGTCGTGCGGCCCTGCGCCTCTTGCCGCGCCGCCGTCGCTTTCAGTGAGAGTGACTTCCATGACAACCCTCGACAGCCTCTACGACGATCATCTGCAGACCCTGCGCGCGCGCACGGATGATGCGCTCGCTGCCTGCGGCTTCGATTCGCTCGCGATTCACTCCGGCCGGTTGTGGATGCAGTTCCTCGACGATCAGCCGTATCCGTTCAAGGTCAATCCGCATTTCAAATCCTGGGTGCCTCTGCTCGATGCGCCGGACTGCTGGATTCTCTACGAACCTGCCAGGCCCATCCGGCTGCTGTTCCTGCAGCCGGACGACTACTGGCACAAGACGCCGGCGATGCCGCGCGAATACTGGGCTTCGCGTTTCGAGATCATCGTGATGCGCGAGGCCACCGAGGCACGCGCGCATCTCATGCGCCTGCCGAACTGTGCATTGATCGGCGAGTGGCAAGCCGAATACACCGAATGGGGTATCGCCGCCGGCAATCCGAACACGCTGCTCGATCGCCTCCACTACCATCGCGCGATCAAGACGCCTTACGAACTCGAATGCATGCGCCAGGCCTCGCTGCGCGGCGCGCGAGGGCACAAAGCGGCCGAAGCAGCATTTCGCGCTGGCGCGTCGGAGTTCGGGATTCACGTGGAATATCTGCGGGCCACGCAGCACGACGAAGCGAGCCTGCCCTACCCCAACATCATCGCGCTGAACGAGCACGCGGCGGTGCTGCACTACCAGCATCAGGAACGTCAGGCGCCTGCGGCGCGGCGGTCGTTTCTCATCGACGCCGGCAGCGAGGTCGCCGGTTATGCAAGCGACATTACGCGCACGTATTCGGCCGGGAGGGACGATTTCCAGGCGCTGATCGACGGCATGGACCGGCTGCAGCTCGAACTGTGCAATGAAGTTCGCTCAGGCACCGACTACGCAAACATCCACCTGAGCGCGCATCGCCGGATCGCCGGCCTGCTGCGGGATGCGGATGTGATCAACGCGAGTGCCGAAGAGGCGCTGGCCTCGGGATTGTCAGCGGTGTTTTTTCCGCACGGCATCGGCCACCTGCTGGGCCTGCAGGTTCACGACGTCTCGGGCTTTACGATCAACATCGAAGGCAAGCAGAAAGCGCGACCGCCGGGCCATCCTCATCTGCGGCTGACTCGCACGCTCGAACCCGGCTTCGTCGTCACGATCGAGCCGGGCCTTTACTTCATCGAGTCGCTGCTCGCGGCGGCGCGCAAGGCGCCATACGCAGGCAACATCAACTGGAAACAGGTCGAACGGCTCAAGCCCTGTGGCGGCATCCGCATCGAAGACGATGTCGCCTGCACGCAAGGCGAGCCGGAGAACCTGACGAGGGCAGCGTTCAGGCAGATCGCCTGAACGCCGCCCGCCTGATCCCCTAGCGCTTCTCTTTCAACAGATCCCGGATCTCTTCCAGCAGCACTTCCTGGCGCGGCGGAGCTGCCGGTGCCGCAGGAGCCGCTTCTGCGGTGCGACGCAGACGATTGATCAGCTTCACCAGCAGGAAAATCGCGAAGGCCACGATGGCGAAATCGAACACCGCCTGCAGGAACACGCCGTAACGGATCGTGACTGCATCGGCGCCCTCGGTGAGGGCCGGCAGCGTGACAGCCAGCTTGGTGAAGTCCACTCCACCGATCAGATAACCCAGGGGCGGCGTCACCACATCGCTCACCAGCGAACTGACGATCTTGCCGAAGGCCGCGCCGATGATGATACCGACGGCCATATCGACGACATTGCCCTTGACGGCGAATTCACGGAATTCTTTTAAGACGCTCATGCGAGGGACTCCTGAAGGAAAAAACTGCTGTCGAGGTCGAGTCTGTCGCATGACTCCGCGTCTGGCTAGTAGCCCGGCGGCCCGTCCTCACGTCAACCGGTTCAGGCCGTTGTAGGCCGCGACGCGATAGGCCTCGGCCATGGTCGGATAGTTGAATGTCGTATTCGTGAAATAACGGATGTTGTTGAGTTCGGGGCTGGCCATGACGGTCTGCCCGATGTGCACGATCTCGGATGCACCGTCGCCGAAGCAGTGCACGCCCAGCACGGCCAGCGTCTCGGCATGGAAGATGATCTTGAGCATGCCGACGCGCTCATCCGTCATCTGCGCGCGGGCCAGGTTCTTGAACGCGCAGTGACCGACTTCGTAAGGCACTTTGCCTTCCTGCAGTTCGCGCTCGGTTTTTCCGATCGAGGAAATCTCCGGGATGGTGTAGATCCCGCTCGGCACCATCTCCAGCCGGTGTTCGGGAATCGACGGATCCAGGATGTGCTGCACGGCGTGCGAGCCCTGCACGTAGGCGGCGCTCGCGAGCGCCGGCGGACCGGCGATGTCGCCGACCGCATAGATGTGCGGTATCGCAGTCTGGTAGTGAGCGTTGACGGCGATCTGTCCGCGCGAATTCGCCGTGAGCCCGACGCGATCGAGATGCAGATGCCGGGAGTTGCCGGTTCGGCCGTTGGCCCACAGCAGCAGGTCGGATTTGATCTTGCGTCCCGACTCCAGATGCAGCACGACATCGCGTTCACGCGCTTCCAGCGCCTTGAACTGCTCGTTGTGACGGATGACGCAGCCCTGCTCGCGCAGGTGATATGAAAGTGCTTCCGCAATCTCGTCGTCGAGAAACGAAAGCAGCCGCTCGTGCGTGTTGACCAGCGTGACCTTGGCACCGAGGTTGATGAAGATCGATGCGTACTCGCAGCCGATGACGCCGGCACCGTAGATCGTCACTGCGAAAGGATGCGCGGGATAACGCAGGATCGAATCGCTGTCGCGGATGTGTTCGTGGGTGAAATCGACTTCCGGCGGATGGTAGGGCCGCGAACCGGCCGCAATGATGATGTGGCGGCCGGAGATCCTCTGCGCCTTGCCTGTCGATGGCTGGATCTCGATCGCATGATCGTCGATGAACGACGCCTCGCCGCCGAAAATCGGCACCCGGTTGCGCTCGTAAAAGCGATGGCGGCTCGCGACCTGCGACTCCACCACCTTGGTGGCCGTGGCAAGCAACTGGGGATACGTCAACGGCGTATCGGCGTGGAATTCCCTCAATAGCGGATTGCGGCGCAGGTCGTGCAGTATCTTCACCGCATGGCGCAGTGCCTTGCTGGGAATCGTGCCCCAGTGCGTACAACCGCCGCCGACTTCGAAATGCCGCTCGATCAGTGCCACCGTCCTGTGATTTTTCGCGGCCATCATCGCCGCGCCTTCGCCTGCGGGACCGCTGCCTATGACGACGACATCGAACTGTTCCATGACTGGCTTCTTGAACCTGCTTGCGATGACGGACTGCAGCAGCGACATGGGATCTGCACTGTATCGCATCGCAGAAGAAAGAAGCTCCGTGCCCGCCGAGCTTTCTGCGTTGCAAAATCAAGCGTACCGAACCGAGGCGGCCATATCGGCGTCAGTTGTGTTGCTTTTTCGCTAAATCCCTTTCTCTTCCTAGTAGGACTCAGTAACCTTCTCGCCACGTTGCGAGCGCACTGGTATGTAACCTAACTCCACCGGTGCGTCCGTCACGCAGAACTTGTAGACCTCGATCAATGCAAGGGGGATTCATGTCAGAAGCAAGTGTCACTCTGCGCCGGGCCATCGGTGTCGCTCTCGCGGCCGCCGTCACGGCGACCAGTCTGCCGGTCTCTGCTGAAGAAACCGGCAGCGGCGAAGGACGCAGTATCGAAACCATCATCGTCACCGCACAGAAGCGCGAACAGAATCTGCAGGACGTTCCCATCGTCGTTACGGCCGTCTCCGGGCAACTGCTGCAGGACAGCGGCGTGAAGGACATCAAGGACCTCACCATCGTGGCCCCCGGCCTGACCGTGACGTCGACCTCCAGCGAAGCGAGCACCACGGCGCGAATCCGCGGCATCGGCACCGTGGGCGACAACCCTGGACTGGAATCGTCCGTCGGCGTCGTGATCGACGGTATCTACCGTCCGCGCAACGGCGTGGCGTTCGGCGATCTCGGCGAACTCGAGCGCATCGAAGTCCTCAAAGGCCCGCAAGGCACGCTCTTCGGCAAGAACACGTCGGCAGGCGTGATCAACGTCGTCACCAGGAAGCCCTCCTTCGACTTCGGTTCGGACGTCGAACTGACGGGCGGCAACTACGGAATCATGGAAGGAGCCGCTTCGATCACCGGCGGATTCAACGAAGTGCTGGCGGGACGACTGTTCGTCGCATCGCGCCAACGCGACGGTTATCTCGACGTCGTGAGGGGCGCTGGTCCGCGCACCGAAGACGAGGACTACGACCGTGACATGAAGACGGCTCGCGGCCAGCTACTGTTCAAACCCTCCGAGGATCTCGAAGTCCGCTTTACCGGCGACTACACGCAGCGCGAGGAAAACTGCTGCGCCGGCGTCCCGACGTTCAATGGCGCGACGGTCGCCGCAGTCAATGCGCTCGGGGGCGGTGCCGGCACACAGAATCCGCCGGACCCCTTCAATCGCACGGCGTTCATGAATCGCAACACGCATCAGGATACGAAGGACGTGGGCGCTTCCATGGAGATCAACTGGGACACGGGCGCCCTCGGCGGCGCCACACTCAGCTCCGTCACCGGCTGGCGCGACTGGGACTTCGTCAACGGCCAGGACGTGGACTACACGGCGGTGGACATCTGGTACCGCGAATCGGACGGCAATCATGCCGCCGAATTCAAGCAGCTCAGCCAGGAATTCCGGCTGGCCGGCGAGACGGATCGCATCAACTGGATGGTGGGTGCGTTCTACGCGGACGAGCAGCTGGATTCGAAGCAGCAGCTGCAGTTCGGTTCGATGTACCGCAACTACCAGATCGCACTGACCACCAGTCCGACCACGGGCACGTCGCCGCTCAGCGGACTACTGCCGGCGAATGGCTATCCGCTGGGACTCGGTCAACGCGATGTCCACGAGCAGGATTCGACGTCCTGGGCACTGTTCACCAACAACAACATCCGCTTCACGGATGCGCTGGAACTGACCCTGGGACTGCGCTACACCAATGAATCGAAGGACCTGGACACGCAGTACCGAAACACTCACGCAGGCACGGGCTGCGCGACGGTGCGCGCTGGCCTGCCGACCCTCAACGCTCAGCTCATCGGCGCCGGCGTTCCCGCTGACACGATCAATGCCATCAATCGCGTTGCAGTCGGCATTGGCTGCGCGGCCGTCGCTGATCCGATCTACAACAATCTGGACAACTCGCAGTCGATCGACGAAAGCGAATGGAGCGGTACTGCCAAGCTCTCTTATCGCTTCACCGATGAGGCGATGGCGTATGCCTCGTTTGCCCGCGGCTACAAGGCGGGGGGCTTCAATCTGGATCGCGTACGTACCGGCGATGCCGCGCTGCCGCCGACTGCGGCAGGCGGCGTGGGTGCGAGCCTCGATACGTCCTTCGACAAGGAACTGGTGGATTCCTACGAAGTCGGCCTGAAGACGCAGTGGCTCAACAACACGCTGCTGTTGAACGCCACGGTGTTCTATCAGGACTACACGGACTTCCAGCTCAACACCTTCGACGGCGTGCAGTTCCTCGTGACGTCGCTGGACACGGTCACCTCCGAAGGCGTGGATCTCGATGTCGTGTGGTACACGCCGCTGGAACAGTTGAGCTTCCAGGGCGGCGTCACCTATGCGAAGACCGAGATCGACGATCCGGCCGCTCTTGCGAATCCGGGACTGTTCAGCCAGGCCCGCGAGAACGACCGGCTGTCGTTCGCACCGGAATGGTCGGCAAGCCTGTCGGCGACCTTCGATCAGCCGATCGGTTCGGCGTTCGTGTGGCGTACCAACATCGGCGCGAAGTACATGTCGGAATACAACACCGGCTCCAATCTTGCGCCCCAGAAGATGCAGGATGGGTACACCGTGGTTAACGCTCGAACGGGCTTCGGCGCCGAGGACGAACGCTGGATGATCGAAGCCTGGGCCCAGAACCTGACCGACGAGGAGTACTACCAGGTCGTGTTCGATGCGCCGCTGCAGACCGGCAGCTACGACGCGTTTCTGGGAGCACCGCGCACGTACGGACTGACCGCCCGCTTCAAATTCTGATTCGAACGGTTACGGTATGAGCTATGGGGCGGCCTGGCAACGGGCCGCCCCTTTTCTTTCGTCCTGATGCGCAACTTCGCTACCATCGGCCCATGAAATCCGTGCCTGCGCTGGCTCTGCTTCTGGGCTTCCTCGCGTCTCCGGCTCACGCCGAATGGCTGGAACGCATCGAAGACGGAATCATGGGTACGCGGATCGTCGTCGAACTGTGGACCGCCGACCGCGACAAGGGGAATGCGGACATCGATGCCGTGATCGCCGAAATGCGCCGTGTCGATCAGGACATGAGCACCTACAAGCCCACGAGCGAAGTCTCGAAGGTCAATGCTGAAGCGGCGAAAGGCCCGGTCAAGATCAGCGACGAACTGTTCGATCTGCTGACGCAGGCGCTTGAGTACTCGCGTCTCACCGAGGGCGCCTTCGACATCACGTACGCCAGCGTCGGCTACCTGTACGACTTCCGCAATCATGTGAAACCCGATGACGGCGCGATTGCCAGGGCATTGCCCGGAGTCGACTATCGTCACGTGGTTCTCGACGCCAGGGCCCGCACCGTCCGTTTCATGCGTGACGGCATGCGCATCGATCTTGGCGGCATCGGCAAGGGTCACGCCGTGGATCGCGGCATTCACATCCTGCAGGAGCGCGGCGTCTCGCACGCGCTGGTCACTGCGGGCGGCGACAGCCGCATCATCGGCGACCGTTTCGGCAACCCGTGGGTGGTGGGTATCCGTCATCCCGATCGCAGGAATGAAGTCATCGCGCGTATCCCGCTCGAGGACGCGGCGATCTCAACATCGGGAGATTACGAACGCTACTTCGACGAAAACGGCGTGCGTTACCACCACATCATCGACCCGCACACGGGAAAGTCCGCAAGCAAGGTGCGCAGCGCAACGATCATCGGCCCGACGGCGACCCGCACCGATGGGCTTTCCAAGACAGCGTTCGTGCTGGGGGCGGAGAAAGCCATCGAGATCTACAACCGGCTCGAAGGCATCGATGCCATCGTCGTCAAGCCCGACGGGCAGGTGCTCTATACCAAGGGACTCGAGGCACCCGCGACGCCTCACTAGCAGTACGCGGACAGCGGGTTCCAGAAACAAAAAGGCCGGGCATGTGCCCGGCCTTTTTATTGGATCATCGAAGCCCGATTACTTTGCGGACTTCTTCTTGGCTGCTGCCTTCTTCTTCGGCGCCGCAGCCTTCTTGTGAGCCTTGGTGGTCTCGGCCTTCTTGGCCTTCACTTCCGCCTTCTTGGCGGCCTTGGCCTTCTTCTCGGCCTTCTCTTCCGCCGATGCCGTCGACTTCTTCTTCAGCGAAGTCTTCTTGGCAGCGGCCTTCTTCGGCGCAGCCTTCTTGGCGGTCTCGCCCGATTCCTCACCGGCCGGGGCCGCAGCTTCTTCCGCCACCGCTTCCGGCTGATCGAGCAGCTGCATCAACGCCATCGGGGCTGCATCACCGGCACGAACGTCCATGCGCAGGATGCGGGTATAGCCGCCCGGGCGCGTCTTGAAACGCGGACCGAGGTTCTCGAACAGCTTCACGACGACTTCGGCGTCGCGCAACTGCGCGAAAGCACGGCGGCGATTTGCATCGCTGTCGTCCTTGCCGAGAGTGATCAGCGGCTCGACGACGCGGCGCAGTTCCTTGGCCTTCGGCAGGGTCGTGCGAATGGTTTCATGACGCAGCAGCGACGCTGCCATGTTGCGAAGCATGGCGGCGCGGTGCGAAGCGTTGCGGCTGAGCTGCCGGCCGGAAAGTTGGTGACGCATTGTTCTTCAGTGCTCGTGAACGTTTGATCTGCGGCTACGCCGCACTCAGGCCAGCGACTGACTTACGTCGCCGGCAGCTTCTTCAAATCACATCCCGCTCGTCGTCGCGCTTGAGGCTGATCGGCGGCCAGTTGTCGAGCCGCATGCCGAGCGACAGACCGTGGCTTTCCAGGACTTCCTTGATCTCGGTGAGCGACTTCTTGCCCAGGTTCGGCGTGCGCAGCAGCTCGACTTCGGTGCGCTGCACGAGATCGCCGATGTAGTGGATGTTCTCCGCCTTGAGGCAGTTCGCGCTGCGAACCGTGAGTTCGAGTTCGTCCACCGGACGCAGCAGGATCGGATCGAACTGCTGTTCGGCCGTCTTCGACGCGCCCTCGTCCTGGCCCTGCAGATCGACGAACACCGACAGCTGATCCTTCAGGATCGAGCCGGCGCGACGGATGGCTTCTTCCGCGTCGATCGTGCCATTGGTTTCGATGTCGAGAATCAGCTTGTCCAGGTTGGTGCGCTGCTCGACGCGCGCGCTTTCCACGTTGTACGTGACGCGACGGATCGGGCTGAAAGACGCATCGAGCTGCAGACGGCCGATCGGGCCGGACGACTCCTCGAACGTTGCACGCTGGATCGCCGGACGATAGCCGCGACCGCGCTCGACCTTCAGCATCATGTTCAGTTCGCCCGCCTTGGTCAGGTTGGCGATCACCAAGTCGCTGTTCAGCACTTCCACGTCGTGGTCGAGCTGAATGTCACCGGCGGTCACGGGACCCGGGCCCTTCTTGTGCAGACGCAGCTCGGTGGAATCGCGCGCGTTCAGACGGATGGCCACCTGCTTCAGGTTCAGCAGGATGTCGACCACGTCTTCCTGCACGCCTTCGATGCTGGTGTACTCGTGCAGCACGCCATCGATCTCGACTTCGGTGATGGCGCAGCCCGGCATGGACGACAGCAGCACGCGACGCAGCGCGTTGCCCAGCGTATGACCGAAACCACGCTCGAACGGCTCGATCACGACCTTCGCCTGGCGGGCGGTGGTCGGAGTGACTTTGACGACACGAGGCTTCAGGAATTCGCCAACGGATGCCTGCATGGAAAATTTACCTGCTTGTGTGCCGAAACGGCATTAGCGCTCGGACGTGAGCGCAACCAAAAAAACGATCCGGGGACATTCGTCCCCGGAAGAATCCAACATCACTTCGAATACAGTTCGACCACGAGGTTCTCGTTGATCTCCGGCAGGATGTCTTCCCGGTCAGGAAGCTGCTTGAACGTGCCGGTGAACTTCTTCTCGTCGACTTCGACCCATTCGGGGAAGCCGACCTGCGACTTGATCTGCAGCGCCGACTGGATGCGCAGCTGCTTCTGTGCCTTCTCGCGGATCGAAACCACATCGCCCGCCTTGCACTGGTACGACGCGATACTGACCACTTCGCCGTTCACGTTGACGGCCTTGTGGCTGACCAGCTGACGCGCTTCGGAACGGGTCGCGGCAAAGCCCATGCGGTAGACGACGTTGTCCAGACGCGCTTCGAGCATCTGCAGGAGCGTCGAACCCGTGGCGCCCGGACGACCGGAAGCCTTGATGTAGTAGTTGCGGAACTGTCTTTCAAGGACGCCGTACATGCGACGCAGCTTCTGCTTCTCGCGCAGCTGCACGCCGTAGTCGGACAGGCGCGACTTGCGCTCGCCCTTGATGCCGCCCGGCGGCACTTCGAGCTTGCACTTCGACTCGAGCGACTTGACGCCGCTCTTCAGGAACAAGTCCGTGCCTTCGCGGCGCGACAACTTGCACTTCGGACCCAGATAACGTGCCATGAAAATTCCTCGCCGCGGCTATTCGCGGGCAATCAGACGCGACGCTTCTTCGGCGGACGGCACCCGTTGTGCGGGATCGGCGTCACGTCAGAAATATTGGTGACCTTGAGGCCGCAGGCATTCAGCGCGCGGACGGCGGATTCGCGCCCCGGGCCGGGACCCGTCACGCGCACTTCGACCGTCTTGAGACCATGTTCCTGAGCGGCCGTGCCAGCCTTCTCGGCGGCAACCTGCGCGGCATACGGCGTGCTCTTGCGCGAACCGCGGAATCCGCAGCCACCCGACGTCGCCCACGACAGCGCATTGCCCTGCCGGTCGGTGATCGTGATGATCGTGTTGTTGAAGGACGCGTGCACGTGCGCAATGCCGTCGGTCACGTGCTTCTTGACCTTCTTGCGGCCCTTGCTCGCGCCAGCGGCCGCCTGTTGCTTCTGCTCAGCCATGTTGCCTCATCGAACCTGAATTGCTGCTCTCAACCCTTCTGGCCAGCGGCCAGTCGCCAGCAGCCAGTTGCCCCGGTTACGCCTTGCCCGGAGGCGCGTTCATCTTCACGGCGGCCTTGCGCGGACCCTTGCGGGTACGGGCGTTGGTGCGCGTGCGCTGACCGCGCAGCGGCAGACCGCGGCGATGACGGATGCCGCGATAGCAGCCGAGGTCCATCAATCGCTTGATGTTCATGGAGACTTCGCGGCGCAGGTCGCCTTCGACCGTCAGCTTGCCGACCTGGGAGCGCAGGGCTGCAACTTCCGCGTCCGTCAGATCCTTGACGAGCGTGTTCCGCTTCACTCCGGCGGCATCGCAAGCCTTGAGGGCCTGCGTCTTGCCGACGCCATAGATGTGAGTCAATCCAACCCACACGTGCTTGTTCATCGGTATGTTGATACCGGCGATACGGGCCATTGCCTACTCTCTCTTCCGCGAAGAAAAGCGCGGAACTTTAAACTAAAAAACCCTGCAACTCAATGCTTTAAGAGGTATCAGCCCTGACGCTGCTTGTGGCGGGCGTCGGAGCAGATCACGTACACCACCCGGCGGCGGCGGACGACCTTGCAGTTCTTGCAGATCTTTTTGACGGAAGCGCGAACCTTCATGACAACTCTCCAAGATCCCGCGAACGGGAATCGGGCCTGGACCGGTCAGGTCTGACCTGGGCGGCCGTAGCCACGCAGGTTGGCCTTCTTCATCAGGCCCTCGTACTGGTGCGACATGAGATGGGCCGCCACCTGGGCCTGAAAATCCATGATCACCACCACCATGATCAGCAGCGACGTACCACCGAAGTAGAACGGCACGCTGAACTTCGAAATCAGAAACTCGGGCAGCAAGCAGACGATCGTCACGTACAGCGCGCCCCAGACGGTCAGCCGCGTCAGCACCTTGTCGATGTACTCGCCGGTCTGCTGGCCCGGGCGAATCCCCGGAATGAAGGCGCCCGACTTCTTCAGGTTCTCCGCCGTCTCGCGCGAGTTGAACACCAGCGCGGTGTAGAAGAAGCAGAAGAAAATGATCAGGGTACCGTACAGCAGCATGTGCGCCGGCTGGCCAGGGCCCAGGGCCGCCGAAACATTCTGCAGCCAGGTCCATCCCTGCGACGTGCCGGACCAGCTGGCGATGGTCGCGGGAAACAGCAGCAGGCTCGACGCGAAAATCGGCGGGATCACGCCCGACATGTTCAGCTTGAACGGCAGGTGCGTGCTCTGTCCCGCGTACAGCTTCCGTCCCTGCTGGCGCTTCGCATAGTTCACCTGGATGCGACGCTGGCCGCGCTCCACGAACACGACGAACGCCGTCACCGCGATCACCATGCCGAACAGGATCAGCGCGAACGCCGGATTCAACTCGCCGGTGCGCACCAGTTCGAGCGTGCCGGCCACGGCAGCAGGCAATCCCGCGACGATGCCGGCCAGGATGATCATCGAAATGCCGTTGCCCAGGCCACGCTCGGTGATCTGCTCGCCGAGCCACATGAGGAACATCGTGCCTGCGATCAGGGTAATCGTGGCCACGAACACGAACTGCGGGCCTGCAGAAATGACAACACCCTGATTCTGCAGCGCGATCGCCGCAGACGAACCCTGCACCGCCGCCAGCAGCACGGTGCCATAGCGGGTGTACTGGGTCAGCTTGCGACGACCGGACTCGCCTTCCTTCTTGATCGCAGCCAGCGACGGCACAACGACAGCCATCATCTGGATGATGATCGACGCCGAAATGTACGGCATGACCCCCAGCGCGAAGATCGACAAACGCTCGATCGCGCCGCCGGAGAACATGTTCACCATGCTCAGGATCGTGCCCTGCTGCGATTCGAAGAATCGCGCCAGGGCGACGGGATCGACGCCCGGCACCGGAATGAACGTTCCGATGCGGTACACGATCAGCGCGCCCAGCAAGAAGAACAACCGCTGGCGCAACTCTGCGAAGCGGGTCATCTCGCCAAAGGCGGAGAGCGGTGATGCGGTGGCGGATTTGGTGGCCACTGGTTCTCTGGTGATTCAGTTAGTAACTAATCGACCAACGATCAGGCTTCGACCTTGCCGCCAGCCGCTTCGATCGCAGCCTTCGCGCCCTTGGTCAGGTGAATGCCCTTGACGGTCACAGCCTTGGCAAACTCGCCCGAGGCGACGATGCGGGCACGAAGCGCCTGTGCATGAACGAGATTCGCTGCCTTCAGCGCATCGAGGTCCACCACCGTGCCTTCGAGCTTCGCCAGTTCCGACAGACGCACTTCAGCGACGGTCGGCTTGATCTTCGAACGGAAACCCGTCTTCGGCAGACGGCGCTGCAGGGGCATCTGACCGCCTTCGAAGCCGACCTTGTGGTAGCCGCCCTTGCGAGCGCGCTGACCCTTGACGCCACGACCGCAGGTCTTGCCCTGGCCGGCGGACGCACCGCGGCCGACGCGCAGCCGCGTCTTCTTGCTGCCGGGAGCGGGAGAGATGGTGTTCAGTTTCATGAGATTCAATCCCAGTCAGGCGATCGAGCCCAGGCTCAGACCGCTTCTTCCACTTTCAGCATGTGGCCCGAGGCGCGGATCATGCCGCGGGTCTCAGGCGTGTCAGCGACGATCGCGGTGTCGCGGATCTTGCGCAGGCCGAGACCACGCACGGTGGCGCGGTGCGACTTGAGCTGTCCGAACACGCTCTTGATCAGCGTCACTTTGATCGACTTCGGTTTCGCGTTGGCCATGACTTCAATCCAGTCGGGTCACTTCGGGGCTCAGGCGCCCAGGATGTCTTCGACGCGCTTGCCGCGCTTCGCTGCAATGTCTTCCGGCGACTGAATGCTGGTCAGTGCCTTGAACGTAGCGCGCACGACGTTGATCGGGTTGCGCGAGCCGTAGCTCTTTGCCAGCACGTTGCGAACGCCGGCGCACTCGAACACGGCGCGCATGCCGCCACCGGCGATGAGGCCGGTACCGTCAGCGGCGGGCTGCATGTACACGCGGGTCGTGCCGTGAGCACCCTTCAGCGCGTAGTGCAGCGTCGCATTCTTCAGCGCAACGTTGGCGAGGTTCTTGCGGGCTGCCTGCATGGCCTTCTGGATGGCGACCGGCACTTCGCGCGCCTTGCCGTATCCGAAGCCGACCTTGCCGCGACCGTCGCCGACCACCGTCAGGGCCGTGAAGCCGAACTGACGGCCGCCCTTTACGACCTTGGCGACGCGGTTCACTGCAACGAGCTTCTCGATGTACTCGTCGGTTGCAGCTGTTTTTTCAACTCTGGCCATTAGCTATTCCTCGGAGAGCTCTTAGAACTCAAGCCCGTTTTCGCGCGCCGCATCGGCCAATGCCTTGATGCGACCGTGATACTTGTAACCGGAACGATCGAACGCGACCTGCTTGATGCCGGCGGCCTTCGCTTTCTCGGCGATCGCCTTGCCCACTGCAGCGGCAGCCGTGACGTTGCCGGTGCCCTTCAGATCGCTGCGCAGGTCCTTCTGGACCGTCGAAGCAACCGCCAGCACCTTCGAATCGACGTCGAGGATCTGCGCGTAGATGTGCTGCGACGTGCGATGCACAGACAGACGCAGCGCCTTCAGCTCGCGGATCTTGGCGCGTGCACGGGCGGCACGACGCAAACGCTGGGCATTCTTGTTCATCACTCGTTACTCGTATCTCGTGTGTACCTGAAGTGAAGCGATTACTTCTTCTTCGCTTCCTTCAGCTCGATCTTCTCGCCGCTATAGCGCACGCCCTTGCCCTTGTAGGGTTCCGGCGGGCGGAACGCGCGAATGTCGGCGGCCACCTGACCCACCTTCTGCACATCCGTTCCCTTGATCAGGATCTCGGTCTGGCTCGGGGTTTCGATCGTGATGCCTTCGGGCGACTCGTAAACCACGGGGTGCGAGAAGCCCAGCGTCAGGTTCAGGTTCTTGCCCTGCGCCTGGGCGCGGTAACCGACGCCGACCAGTTCCAGCTTGCGCTCGTAACCCTTGCTCACACCTTCGACGATGTTGGCAAGGTGAGCGCGAGTCGAACCGGCGACCATGTCGGCTTCGCGGCTGTCGTTGGCCTTTTCGACCTTCAGCGCGTCGGCATCCTGGACGATCTTCACGTACTTGTTGTTGATCGCCAGCGACAACGAGCCCTTCGCGCCTTTGACGGCAATCGAATCGGGGCTGATGGTGGCGGTCACGCCCTTCGGCAGGGCAACCGGCTGTTTTGCTACTCGCGACATGTGCGCACCTTAGGAAACGATGCAGAGCACTTCGCCGCCGTGACCGGCAGCGCGGGCTTGGGCGTCCGTCATCACGCCCTGCGAAGTCGACACGATGGCAACGCCGAGTCCGCCGAGAATCGTCGGCAGCTCGTCCTTGCCCTTGTAGACGCGCAGGCCGGGACGGCTGACACGCTCGAGGCGGTCGATCACCGGGCGGCCCTGGTAATACTTCAGCTGCACGGCAAGCGTCGGCTTGCCTTCATGCACGCTCGAAGAGAAGTCTTCAATGTAGCCTTCGTCCTTCAGCACTTTCGCGATCGCAAGCTTCAGCTTGGACGTCGGCGCGGCGATCTCGGGCTTACCCGAGGACTGGCCGTTGCGAATGCGGGTCAGGAAATCGGCAATGGGATCCGTCATGCTCATGTGGTGCTCCAGTGGTACCAGCTGTTACCAGCTGGCCAGCCCGAGGCCCGGAATTTCGCCGCGCAGAGTCGCCTCACGCAGCTTGGTACGGCCAAGACCGAACTTGCGGTAGTAACCGCGAGGACGGCCGGTGATCTGACAACGGTTACGCAGACGCGACTTGCTCGAATCGCGCGGCAGCGCCTGCAGCTGTGCAACCGCGGCTTCGCGCTCGGCGGGCGAGGACGTCGGTTTGCGAATGATTTCTTTCAGACGCGCACGCTTCGCGGCGTAGCGCTTCACGAGCTTCGCACGCTTCTCTTCGCGATTGACCATCGATGTCTTGGCCATGAGATTCGCCTGTCGCCTACTAAGTTACTTGCGGAACGGGAAATTGAACGCTTCGAGCAGCGCGCGACCGGTCTTGTCGTCGGGCGCCGTCGTCGTGATCGTGATGTCCATGCCACGGATGGCGTCGATCTGGTCGTACGCGATCTCCGGGAAAATGATCTGTTCCTTGACGCCGAAGTTGTAGTTGCCCTGGCCGTCGAAGGAACGCGCGCTCACGCCGCGGAAGTCGCGGATACGCGGCATCGCGATGTTCACGAGGCGGTCCAGGAACTCATACATGCGCGCGCCGCGCAGCGTGACCTTGGCGCCGATCGCGAGGCCATCGCGCAGCTTGAAGGTCGCAACGGACTTGCGCGACTTCGTGACCAGCGGCTTCTGCCCGGTGATCTTGGTCAGATCGGCCACGGCATTGTCCATGATCTTCTTGTCGGCGACCGCCTCGCCCACACCCATGTTGACCGTGATCTTGGTGATCTTCGGTACCTGCATGATGTTCGCGACACCCAGGCTCTTCTGGAGCTCGGGCACCACTTTTTCGCGGTAATACTGCTGAAGTCTGGCCATAAAAAATCCGACTGTTCGTTACGACTCGGGCGACGCCTCAGGCGTCGACTACTTCCTTGTTCGACTTGAAGAAGCGGACCTTGCGACCGTCTGCGAGCGTACGCACGCCGACGCGATCACCCTTCTTCGTCACGGGGTTCCACAGCGCCACGTTCGAAATGTCGATCGCGGATTCCTTCTCCACGATGCCGCCCTGCACGTTGCGCTGCGGGTTCGGCTTCGTGTGCCGCTTCACCATGTTCACGCTCTCGACGACAACCTTGCCTTCGAGAACCTTGATGACGGTGCCACGACGGCCCTTGTCACGGCCTGCCGTCACGACGACTTCGTCACCCTTGCGAATCTTGTTCATACGTAAACCCTTGGCTTACTCAGCTCACAGCACTTCGGGCGCGAGCGAAATGATCTTCATGAACTGCGACGTGCGCAGTTCGCGCGTCACCGGCCCGAAGATGCGGGTGCCGATCGGCTCCAGCTTCGGGTTCAGCAGCACGGCGGCGTTGCCGTCGAAGCGGATCATCGAACCATCGGGACGGCGCACGCCGAACCTGGTACGCACGACGACGGCGTCGTAGACCTCGCCCTTCTTCACCTTGCCGCGCGGAATCGCATCGCGGACGCTGACCTTGATGACATCGCCGACCGTCGCATAGCGACGCTTCGAACCACCCAGCACCTTGATGCACATCAGGCTGCGGGCGCCGCTGTTGTCGGCGGCATTGAGCAACGTTTGCATCTGGATCATGGCGTTGCTTCTCCTGCGGTCTGGTTCGCACGGCTGATGACGCGCACCAGGCGGAAACTCTTGCGGCGCGACAGCGGCCGGCACTCCTGGATCGCAACGACATCGCCTTCGCGGCTTTCGTTGTTCTCGTCGTGAGCCAGCAACTTGGTGCTGCGGCGGATGTACTTGCCGTAGCGGGGATGCGGCTCGAAACGTTCGACGACCACCGCAATGGTCTTCTGCATCTTGTTGCTGACGACCTTGCCCGTGATGGTCTTTGCGACCTTCTCGGCGGCAGGCGCTTCCGCCGGCTTCGTTTGCTTGCTCATGCTCACTTACCCTTCGCAGCGCGACGCTGCTCGGCCTGGACCGTCTTCAGGCGCGCGATGTTGCGACGAACCTTGCTGAACTGGTCCGGCTTCGCGGTCTGGCCGGTTGCCCGGGCCATGCGCAGATTGAATTGTTCGCGGCGCAGATCCAGCAGCTCTTTCTGCAGTTCTGTGGCCGACTTGGTACGGAGTTCTTTCGCGCTCATATCGATTCCTGATCAACGCACCTGGCGCGTGACGAACTGGGTATCGACCGACAGCTTCGACGCAGCGAGGCGGAATGCTTCGCGGGCGATCGCTTCGGTCACGCCTTCCATCTCGAACAGCACCTTGCCGGGTTTCACTTTCGCAACGTAGTACTCGACGTTGCCCTTGCCGCTGCCCATTCGGACTTCGAGAGGCTTCTTCGAGATCGGCAGGTCGGGGAACACGCGCACCCAGATCTGGCCGCCACGCTTCACGTAACGGGTCATCGCACGACGCGCCGCTTCGAGTTCGCGCGCAGTCATGCGGGCACGGCTGGTCGCCTTCAGGCCGAAATCACCGAAGGCCACGTAGTTGCCGCCCTGCGCGAGGCCGGCATTGCGGCCCTTGAACGCCTTGCGGTACTTGGTTCGTTTTGGTTGCATCATGATCGTTTACTCGGCTGACGGACCTTCTCAGGCCGTCGCTTCCGTCGGTGCTGCTGCCTGGGCGTCGCCGGCTTCCGCAGGCGCTTCGTGCTGGCTGAACACTTCGCCCTTGAAGATCCATACCTTCACGCCGATGATGCCGTACGTCGTCCTCGCTTCGGCGAAGCCGTAATCGATCTCCGCACGCAGCGTGTGCAGCGGCACGCGGCCTTCACGATACGACTCGGTACGCGCAATTTCCGACCCGTTGAGACGGCCCGAAGCGCGCACCTTCACGCCCAAGGCGCCGATACGCATCGTGTTGGTCACGGCGCGCTTCATGGCGCGACGGAACATCACGCGACGCTCGAGCTGCTGCGCAATGCCGTCGGCGACGAGCTGCGCATCAAGTTCCGGCTTGCGGATCTCGGCAATGTTGATGCGGACGTCGACCGTCGGCATCTTCATGATCTTCGCGACTTCGCCGCGCAGCTTCTCGATGTCCTCGCCCTTCTTGCCGATCACGATGCCCGGACGTGCCGTGTGGATCGTGATGTTGACCTTGCGCGCCGCGCGCTCGATCTGAACGCGGCTGACAGAAGCTTCGACCAGCTTCTTCTTCAGGAACTCGCGCACCAGATGGTCGGTGTACACGTGCGAGGGGAAGTTCTTGGTATTCGCATACCACTTCGAACTCCAGTCGCGCGTGATGCCGAGGCGAAAACCGATCGGATTGACTTTCTGACCCATAGTGAGCTCGCCTGCCGTTATTCCGCTTTGCCGTCGCCAACGGTCACGATGATGTGACTGTTGCGCTTCCAGATCCGCGTGCCGCGGCCCTTGGCGCGGGCAGCGAACCGCTTCAGCACCGGTGCGGCGTCGATGGTGATCGTCTGCACCTTCAGTTCGTCCACATCCGCGCTCAGGTTGTTCTCGGCGTTCGCGATGGCGGACTCGAGAACCTTGAGCACCAGCTCCGCGCCCTTCTTCGGCGTGAAGCGCAGCGTGTTGAGCGCCTTGCCCACCGGCTCACCGCGGACCATGTCCGCAATCAGACGGCACTTCTGCGGCGAAATGCGCGCGTACTTCAGTTTGGCTGCGACTTGCATAATCAGCCCTTCTTGTCGCCGGAGTGGGACTTGAACGTGCGCGTCGGCGCAAATTCGCCCAGCTTGTGGCCGACCATGTTTTCCGAAACGAGCACCGGGATGTGCTGCCGACCGTTGTGGACGGCAATCGTCAAACCCACCATGTCCGGCAGAATCATCGAGCGGCGCGACCAGGTCTTGATCGGACGACGATCGTTCTTCTCGGCGGCAACACGCACCTTCTTGGCGAGGTGCAGGTCGACGAACGGACCCTTCTTGACTGAACGAGGCACTGTCAGATCCTCAATTAGTTGCGGCGGCGCAGAATCATGCTGGCCGTGCGCTTATTACGGCGCGTCTTCTTGCCCTTGGTATTCCAGCCCCACGGGCTCACCGGGTGCGGATTACCCTGGCCGGACTTACCTTCACCACCACCGTGCGGGTGATCGACCGGGTTCATGACCACGCCACGCACCGTCGGGCGGATACCGCGCCAGCGGATCGCACCGGCCTTGCCGTAGCTGCGCAGGTTGTGCTCGTCGTTCGCGACTTCACCGATGGTGGCACGGCAGTCGATGTGCACTTTGCGCATTTCCGTCGAACGCAGGCGCAGGGTCGCATACGACCCTTCGCGGGCAGCGAGTTGCGCAGAGCCGCCGGCGCTACGCGCAATCTGCGCACCCTTGCCGGGCTTCAGCTCGACGCAGTGAATCGTCGTGCCGATCGGAATGTTGCGAAGCTGCAGCGTGTTGCCCGGCTTGATCGGCGCTTCGGGACCCGAAAGGATCGTGTCGCCGGCAACGACGCCCTTCGGCGCCACGATGTAGCGACGTTCGCCATCGGCATACAGAACCAGCGCAAGATGCGCGGTGCGGTTCGGATCGTATTCGATCCGTTCGACCTTGCCCGGCACGCCGTCCTTGTTGCGCAGGAAGTCGACCAGACGGTACTTCTGCTTGTGGCCGCCGCCCTGGTGACGGACGGTCTGGCGACCGAAGTGGTTACGCGCACCCGTGCGATTCTTGCTGACGACCAGCGACTCTTCCGGGCCGCCCTTGTGCAGGTGCGAGCGCGAAATCGAAACCTGGAAACGCCGGCCCGGCGACGTTGGTTTTGCTTTGATCAAGGCCATGATGACTGATCCTTACTACTCAGCTCAGGCGTCGGCGCCGGAGAGATCGATGCTCTGTCCCGGAGCGAGCCGGACGTAAGCCTTCTTGAAGTCCTGACGCTGGCCGAGACGCTGACCGAAGCGCTTCTTCTTGCCCGCAACGTTCACGACGTTGACGTTCGCTACCTTCACTTCGAACATCAGCTCGACAGCGGCCTTCACTTCCGGCGCGCTCGCATCGCGGCGCACACGGAAAACGAACTGATTCGCCTCGGCAACGCGGGCGCTCTTTTCAGACACGTGCGGCCCGAGCAGCACGGACATCAATCTTTCCTGACTCATGCGAGCCTCTCTTCGAGCAGACGTACCGCACCGACGGTAGCAACGACGTTCTTGTGGCGCGCCAGGCTGACCGGATCGACCGCGCTCACCGGCAGCACGTTGACGTACGGCAGGTTGCGCGACGCGAGATCCAGCTTCTCGTCATGCGCTTCGACCAGTACCAGCACGTCATCGCCCACGCCGAGATCCTTCAACTGCGACACGAGCAACTTGGTCTTCGGCGCTTCGAGTTCGAGGCCGTTCACGACCGACAGGCGTTCCTGGCGGGCGAGCTCCGACAGCATGACCTGCAGCGCAGCGCGGTACATCTTGCGATTGACCTTCTGCGAGTAGTCGCGTGGACGGGCAGCGAATGCCTTGCCGCCGCCGACCCAGATCGGGCTGCGGATCGAGCCGGCGCGGGCCTGGCCCGTGCCCTTCTGGCCCCACGGCTTCTTGCCGCCGCCGCTGACTTCGGCGCGCGACTTCTGGCGCTTCGTGCCGGCACGGCCGGCGTTCATGTAGGCCACGACGACCTGATGAACGAGCGACTCGTTGTATTCACGCGCAAACGTCTCGTCCGACACCTGGACTTCCGACTGCGCACCCTTGCTGACGAGCTTGAGTTTCATGGCGGATTACTTCTTGGCCGGAGCGGCTGCCTTCGGATTGACAGGCTTACGCTTGCGATTGGCCTGCGACGCAGCCTTCACGGACGGACGGACGATGACCTCACCGCCCGGAGCGCCCGGAACGGCACCGCGGATCAGGAGCAGGTTGCGCTCCGCATCGACGCGAACGACCTGGAGGTTCTCGATGGTGCGACGCTGCACGCCCATATGGCCGGACATGCGCTTGCCCTTGAACACGCGGCCCGGGGTCTGACGCTGGCCGATGGAGCCCGGCGAACGGTGCGACACGGACACGCCGTGGGTCGCAGGCAGACCGCCGAAGTTGTGACGCTTCATCGTGCCGGCAAAGCCCTTGCCGATCGTGGTGCCCGTGACGTCGACGATCTGGCCGACCTGGAAGAGATCGACTTTCACTTCCGAACCCGCAACGAGGTCAGCACCCTGACCTTCGGAGAGGCGGAATTCGACGAGGGAGCTGCCCGGAGCAACTTTGACCTTGGCGTAGTGACCCGCCTGAGCCTTGCTCAGATGGGACGCCTTGCGGTTGCCGAAAGCGACCTGGACGGCGCGATAGCCATCGACTTCGGGCGTGCGAACCTGCGTCACGCGGTTCGGCAGAGCCTCGATCACGGTCACCGGTACGGCTTCACCCGCGTCATTGAAAACGCGAGTCATACCGGCCTTACGACCGACCAGACCTACGGTTCTGGTAGCGCTCATCGTAATGTCCTCTTGTTCCTGTGCGCTCCGGCTGCGATTGGCCGGGGCGGCAAACTCAAAAACGTCTCTCTGACCGCGGCGTTGAACGTTGCCAACGCCAAACAAACCGGTCAGCGCCATCCCATAGGGATCCAGGCACTTGATTTAGATAAGGTTTCCACGGAGAGGCCGACCGGAGTTCCGGTCATGCCGCTCGAGCGGTACCCCGTCAGGGCCAGGCCTCGGCGCAAAAGAGGCGCGAATTATAGTCACGTCGAGCGGCTTTGCAAGCTCGACGTGTCCCCGCGACGGCGGGGACACAACATATTTCCGATATCTACGAAGCTGGATTCCTGGATGCCCGCCTGCAGCGGGCATTACGCTCAATTCAGCTTGATCTGCACGTCCACGCCGGCGGGCAGTTCGAGCTTCATCAGCGCATCCACGGTCTTGTCCGTGGGATTCAGGATGTCCATGAGGCGCTTGTGGGTGCGCAGTTCGTACTGATCCCGGGCGTCCTTGTCGCCGTGCGGAGCAGCCAGGACCGTGAAGCGCTCCATCTTGGTCGGCAGCGGCACCGGACCACGAACCGTGGCACCCGTGCGCTTGGCCGTTTCCACGATTTCGCGCGCGGAATTGTCGATCAGCCTGTGGTCGAAGGCCTTCAGGTTGATGCGGATGTTCTGGTTCGCCATGTCTGTCTCTTCGCTACCTAGTTGTGCGGGCGATGAGATTCACTCATCGCCTCATCACGAATTGATTACTTCAGGATCTTCGCCACGACGCCGGCGCCG